>JAIPGX010000004.1 GCA_021735465.1 Candidatus Babeliales bacterium
CAAGAAAAGCATCATGAAAAAGTTAGCTTTGAAGATGAATTAAATTATATAGTACGTCGCAATAATTCTTTATAAGAATTTTATTTTGTTAAATTCCTATTGGCTGCGCCTTGTGTGCAGCCACAAAGTGAATTAGAACCTAGCGTCTGCTAGGTTAATTATTATTTTATAAGACTTATAACCTAAAAATATAGAAAAAACTGCTGAAAGAGCAAAAAATGGCTACCATTTTACAAATATAATTTATTTTGTAATTATATTTATAACTGCAATTTTAATTAATTGTATATGATATAATTTAATTTTAGCGTCTTATATAATAATATTTTAAACATATTTTAAACGGAGGTTATTTTTATGAAGAGATTAAACAAATTATTTTTAGCAACAATTTTAGGTTTTTTCGCGATTTCAAGTGATGTAGCTTGGGGTATGGAGCAAGTTTCCAATATAGCTGTAGATGAAGAATTGGCTGCTCAAAAACAAAAACATTTAGATGTACTGGTGAATTTAGCTCAGAAAATTAAAATTCTAAAAATGAGACAAGAAACACAAAGAATTTTGGCCCAAATAGAAAAAAAAGATGTATCAAGAACCTTTTTAGGTATCAATAAAAAAACTGCATTGCCAGTATTTGAGGTTGCAACGGCTCTTGCTCTTGGTTTGACTCCAGGAGTTCCTGATTTTATATTTTACACAAGATTTTTTGCCTCTTTAGGCCTTGGTGTAGATGGTGCTAGAAGATTGGCTCGTGAAGCCTGTAATAAATTTAGAAGAAAATAATAAATAATAATTATAAATATACAGTATAAAAAAACCGGGTTTTTAAAAACCCGGTTTTTTTGTGAGATAAATACAAAAGTTATTAGAAAAAGTTTTTATTCAATACTTTCTAATAACTTTTGTATTTTATTAAATTCTGTTATTTGTGTTTCTAAGTTAGAAATAGCAGCAGGATCACCTGGTGCTGCTGCTGCACGTGTTCTTAAACCATCGCGTTCGTCAATTCTACGTTTCTTTTCTATTTCAATTAAATCTTTAGTAATTCCAAGTTTAGTTAACTTTTCTGTTATATTGTCAGAAACAGGATCGCTTAAAAGTTTTTGTATTTTTTTAGAAAAATCATGCACACTATCAGTATCAGCTCTTGGGCCAATTTGTGTGATATCTAAAGTTTTTAAAATTTCTTCTTCAAATTTTTCTACTTCTTTATCGCTTAACTCAGCTTCTCTATCTAACAAAGCTTTGACAGCTGTAGCATCTTTTTTATGCGGGAAAGTTTTAGCTAATTTTACACCTAATGGTATAAATTTTTTAAAAAGATCATCAAAATCTTTTTGCTTGTATTCACCAGCTTTTTTTACAATTTCTTGTGACGCAGAAGAAGTTTTATCTTTTAAAGAATCTATTTGGCTTAAATTTTTTTGAATATTGCTTAATTTCCTGAATGAAACTTTTGCCAAATCTGGATCTTTTTCATGATCTAGTAAAACTTCACCTATCAAAATAATATTTTTGTGTATAAGATCTTTAATTTTTTTCAAACTTTCTTCATCTTTTGTATTGCCAGTAAAAAATTGGCCTTTTTCTTTATCCCCACTGCTTGGAGTAGAAGGGGTGCTTTCTGTTGGCTTAGTTTCAGGTATCGTATCTTGTGGGTAATGTGAGGTTGGTTGATAGCTGCCATAGCTACCGGGGAAGCTATCATATCCACCATATCCACCATATGTATCATAGGGGTATCTAGATGATGGATAACTTGGTTGGTATTGACCCTGTCCTGGATAATATTGAGTTGGTTGTTGATAACCAGGATATTTTGTTGGAACCTGTTTGGCTGCTTGTGCCGCTAATTTTTCTTTTTCTTTTTTCTTTGCATCTAAGCCTTTTTTGACAATATCAATATTCTTTATTTTTTCTAAATTTTCTTGAATTTGCTTAAGATTTTGTGAAATTAATTTTTTAATATTTGCCTCTAGTTTTTTATCGATAGCAAAATAAACTTTTACAGGTTTTTTTTCGGCTCTGCGTTCGAGCTCTTTGATAATATCTTCTTCAATTTCTTCTTCGCTCTTTTTTTCTTGTTTGATTATTTGAAGTTCAATTTTGTCTAATTCTTTTATTGTATCAAAAATATTTTTTCGCAACTCTGTTTGACTTGGTAAAAAGAATGCCTTTTTCATTGTGCTTTTACTAGTAAGTTGCCCAAGCTCGGTTTTTATAGAATTTATGATTTTTTTATAATTTATTTTTTCTAAATCTTCGTGAAATAAAATGCCAAGATTTAAAAAACTTTCTATTTTGTTTTCTAATTTTGCTAAAACTTCTTTAAATTTATTAATATAAAAGTTAAAAGCATCAATACGTTCTTTAGATAATTTTTTTACCAGACTTTCTGGTTTTGCAGGAGTTTTTGCTCCCTTTGCAACTTGGGGATCTTTTTCAGGTATTTGGCCAGGCTCTTGAGCTGCTTGTAAAAAATATTCTTCTTGGGTTAATTTTTTTTCGGGAATAACAGGTTCTTTTTTTTCTTCGGGCTTTTTTTCAATTGGTTTTACAGGAGTCTTTACAGGAAACAATGGTTGCTCTGAGCCTTCAGGCTCTTGAGGCCCAAAAAGATTTTTAAAAAAATCCTCAAAAAATTTATCATCAGGCATATCTTCTTGCTCTTGGGCGATATTTTGTGTGTAAATTGTACGAAAATCAGCAAAAAAGCAAAAAAACATACAAAAAAAATATGTTATAAAAATAAGTTTTTTCATAATTTAGTCCCTTTTAAGTTGTTTTTTGATTAATTATTTTTTTACTAATTAAATTATGCAATTTTGTGATTAAATAATTAAAGAGTTTTGTTTGTTTCTTATTTTTAATTTTAACATAATTTATGAAAAATAAAAAAGGTTTTTTACTAATTGAATTTTTAATTTCTTTGGCAATATTTATAATTTTTTTCACAGCGATATCTAAACTTCAGATTTTAAGTATATGTTTAAAAGATTTTGCTGCTAAAAAAATTGAAATGTTAGATTATGTAATAGTGTATATAGAAAGTAATAAAAAAGAAAAAAAGATTTCAGTTTGTAATCAATTAAGTAATATTTCAAGAAATTATTCTATTCAAGATAAAGATTTATTAATTTTACAAAAATTTAAATTTAAATTTATCACAGTTTCAAGTAAAACTTTGATAAATAAAAAGATGGGTCAAAATTGTAGTATAAAATTAGTTAATGGAGAAGAGTTTGTTTAAAAATTTTAATAAAAAAGCTTTTTCTTTAATAGAACTATTATTATATATTGCAAGTGTTTCTGTTTTTTCTTTATTAATTTTGAATTATTTTTCCTCTGTTCAAAACAAATTAATTATTGATAGCAAAAAAGATGATCTAATTATTCAAAATAGTATAGTCTTGGATCTCTTGTGAAGAGATTTATATAGTGCGAGTTGGGATTTAAATGATTGGGATGAGCAAAATTTTGTTTTTCGCAAAAAATTATTGGATGGATCTGGTAAATTTTATATGACATGTATTGGTTTTTCTTTTGATAAAAATGGTACAAAAAGAATAGAAGGGGAATATAATTTTGTTACACACAAATGGCTAAAAAAAACTTCAAGTATAATTAATTATAATTTTATTAATTGTGAACTTAAATTAGATAAGCAAAAAAATAGGCTTGTCGAGATTTTTATAAAATTAAAAAACAATGCTAAAAAAAAATAAAAGTTATATTTTACTTTTAGTCATGACGATTACATCTATGTTAAGTTTATTAATGTTCGCTTATTGGCAAAAAATGGGACTTATCGTAGATTTGGCAAGTCAAAAAGAAAAATATTATAAAAATTTTTATTTAACTAAAAGTTTATTAAACTATAGTTTATTTTTAGTTAAAAATAATTTTGAAAATTATTTTTCAGAAATTAATAAAACTAAAAAACCTGTTATTTTAAATTTAGATAATATTTTAAAAACTTTGGCTAATAATAGTCAGGATAATTATTTACAAGAGTTTAAATCTTATACCAGCATAACTTGTACAGACAAAAAAAATGCTTTTAACATAAATACTGTATTGCAAGATAAAAATAATAAGATTCTGTTTAGATTGAGCTGCTTACTAATAAAAAATTCAGAAAAAAATGAATATACTATCGAAAACAATACTATCGGCAATTTTTTTTAGTTTTGCTTTTTTTTATCCAGATAAATTAGCATTCTTAATAATTTTTTCTTTTATTTTTTTGTACAAAATTTTTTTAACAAAAAAAAAATTATTAGAATATTTTAAATTGGGGTTTTTGTGGGGTTTTATAGTATATGGAATACACTTTGTTTGGCTTTTAGAGTTATTAATTTCTAAGTTTTTAATAAATTATTTTTTTATAGTTTTAATATATATTTTCGTTGTGTTGTATACTGCAATTTTAACTTCTTGTTTTTTTATATTAACAAAAATTTGTATAATTTTTTTTAAGAATAAAATTTTAAAAAAAATTATTTTTTTGGGGTGTTTATTTATTTATTTTGTTTTTATAACAAAATATTCGATGTGTTTTTTGGGTAAAAAAGAAGGGTACCCTTTTATAAATCCAGTATTATTGCTAGGTTGTGATATAAACAAAAAAGTATTTTTTTTATCTGACAATTTTAAAAAAAAGCAAAATAATTTTTGTGAAAAATTTTTAAAAAATTATAAAATTTTATTTTTAACACCCTTAAATTGTTTTGATAAAAATTTGACCTCTTGTAGAGTAGGGCAGCATATTTACCATGAATTAGCAAATCTTAATTTAGAAAAATATAAACATAAATTTAAAAATGTAATAATAGTTGGTCCAGAAACAACATATCCATTTTTTTTAAACAAAAATTTGGATCAAATAAAATTATGGGATTCAGTATTACCCGAAAATGCATACTTAATGTTTGGTTCACAAAGGTTTAGCACAAAGTCTATTCAGAAGCAGCAGGGTGAATGGTACGAAAATAATAAAGTTTTTCAAACAGTTTATATTATACATCAGGGTCGCATAATAAATTTTTATGACAAAAAACATTGCGTGCAATTTACAGAGAAAACGCCCAAGTTCATTAAAAACCTAAAAATAACAAAAGAAATTTTAAAAAATAAGCTTGAATTTTCTAAATCAAAATTGAAAAAATTTAAGGCTTTTAAAATTTCAAAAGATTTAAAAATAATACCTATAATATGTTCAGAATTTTTTTTCTTAAATTTAAATGAAATAAAAAAAATAAAAAAAAAGAATATAAATAAAAATTTAATAATATTATTATTTGTTAACGATAGCTGGTTTATGCCATATTTTAAAAAACTTATGAAAAATTTTGTAATTTTTACTTCTTATAAACTTAATTTACCTATTTTATATGTTGGCTGGCCGGAAAAAATTTGATAATCTTACAGCTTAAAGATAAAAAAAGAAATATTATTTTAAGAAAGGCAAAAAATGCAAGTATATATGTTAAAAGATGTAGAAAAATTAGGAATGGCTGGTCAAATTATAAAAGTATCAGATGGTTATGCAACAAATTTTCTTATCCCCAGAAAGCTTGCAATAAAAATTGGTGAGCAAGATTTAGCTTTTTTTAAAACAAAAGAAAAAAAAGTGGTGGCAGATAAGCAAGTTTTGAGCAGCAAAGCTGCAATGTTAGCAGAAAAAATAAAAAATATGCACTTAACTATCAAAAAGAAGGCGCATGACGAAGGTAAATTATATGGTTCTATAAGTCCAGATGAAATTGTTGATTTATTAAAAGAAAAAGAAATTGTAATAAATAGAAAACAAGTAGAATTTCCTAAAGCTGTTCGTAGCGTAGGAGATTATTCTGTTATCATAAAACTTTCATCTAAATTAAAACCAGAATTTTTGCTAAAAGTTGTAGCACTAAATAAATAATAATTTAACTAAAGGTAAATTTAAAAATATGTCAAAACAACAGGCTTTCGCAGATTGGTTTAAAAATAAAAACAATCAAACAGAAAAACTTTTAGGTAAAAATCTACCTTATAGCAAAGACGCGGAAAAGGCAGTTTTAGCCGCTATTTTATTGAATAGTCAGAATTTAACTTTAGTTACAGATACATTAAAAGCTAACGATTTTTATGACAATGCAAATTCTGTTATCTATCAGGTAATTTTTGATCTTGCCCAGGCAAACCAGAAAATTGATTTGGTTGTCTTGCAAGATGAACTTGAAAAAATTGAAAAATTAGAAGAAGTTGGTGGTTTAATGTATCTGTTAGAATTGCAGGAAGATATTCCTGCAATTGGTATGATTACACAACATGCAAAAATTGTTAAAGATAAATCTATCTTAAGGCAATTAATACAATCTGCTACGGATATTATTACAAGTTGTTATGGGCAAGAATTGGATGAAATTGAGCCTGTTTTAGATTTGGCAGAAAAAAAGATATTTCAAATTTCTAATAAATTAGCTCCATCTAATTTCGTACCATTTGAAAGTTTATTAAAAAAAACATTTCAACATTTAGCCAAAATTAAAAGTTCAAGAGAAGGTGTTACTGGAGTTCCGTCAGGTTTTGCTGCTTTTGATAACATAACTAGTGGAATGCAAAAAGGGGACCTCTTAATTTTGGCGGCAAGGCCATCTATGGGTAAAACCGCATTAGCCTTAAATATTGGATTAAACTCTTGGAAGGCAGGATTCGGTGTTGGCATTTTTTCTTTAGAAATGTCTTCAGAGCAACTTGTTTTAAGAATGCTTTCTTCAGAATCAAGAATACCTCATCAAAAAATACGAAATGCTTTGGTAAGTGCTGATGAATGGATTGAACTTACCAATACAGCGGCACATTTAGCCGAAGCCAAAATTTATGTAGATGATTCCCCTGGACTTAATATATTAGAGTTACGAGCAAAAGCTAGAAAATTAAAATCAAGTGCTAATATAAATTTACTAATAATAGATTATTTACAATTACTAAGCTCTAATAAAAAACATGAAAATAGAACACAAGAAATTTCAGAGATATCTAGATCTTTAAAGGCGCTAGCCAAAGAACTAGATATCCCTGTGCTTGCACTTTCCCAGTTATCCCGTTCATTGGAAAGTCGTATGGATAAGCGACCATTACTTTCTGATTTAAGAGAATCAGGGGCTATTGAACAAGATGGTGACGTTATATTTTTTGTTTATCGCGACGTTGTTTATAATCCTGATACAGAACACCCAGATTTAACCGAAATTATTGTTGGTAAACAAAGAAATGGGCCCATAGGTAATTTCCATGTTAATTTTAATGGTGAAATTACACGTTTTGAAGATATAGCTCAAGCAGAATATTAGGCAGAATATTAAACAAAATTTTTTAGAAATCTGGAGGAAAAAATAGGAGACAAAAATTGGAGACAAATGTAAATTCAAATGTAATTTTAGGTATAGATCCGGGTTTTCATATTACTGGTTATTCGGTTTTAAAAGTTGAAAATAACAAAACTTTTGTGTTAGATTTTGGCTATTTAAAATTAGATTCTAATAAACATTTGTCGCAAAGAGCGGGGGTTTTTTATGAATTTTTTAATGAAAAAATTAATAAATTTCAAGTAAAGCAGTTGGCATTAGAAACGCCATTTTTGGGGAAAAATGCTCAAACTTTTTTAAAATTAGGGTATTTAAGGGGAATTCTTTATTTGTTATCAGATCAAAATAAACTTTCGATATATGAATTTTCTCCCCGAGAAATCAAAGTTGCTGTTACTGGTTTTGGTGGAGCAGGCAAAGAACAAGTAGCATTAATGGTACTTTCTATGTTTCCTAAATTAAATGAATTGGGAAAAATAGAAAAAAATGATGTAACAGATGCTTTAGCTGTCGGAATTTGTGGAATCTGGAAAATAAAGCAAAATTATTTATTAAATAGATTTTAAGTAGAAATATCGACTATATGAAATTGTGATTATTATAATAAAACTACAAGAAGTTTTGACAACAACTATAATTTTAATTTGACTATTAGTAATTATAGTTGTTAATCTAATAATAGATAATTTCATCTTGAGAATGAGCAAAAGTTGTTAATTTTTTTAAGGAAAGGGGATTTTTATGAATAACATTAAAAAAATAAACAAAGCTGAGCTTGCAAAGCTTGAAGAATATGCTGCTCTTGAGGAATATATTGGTAAACATATAAAAGAGCTTGAAAAATTATCAAAAGATCTTAAAATTACAAAAACTCAAAAGGCCTACATTGAGAAACAATTAAAGGAATTTGAATTCTATATAGATGCTCAAATAGCAGAACTTGAGGAATACTCTAAAGGCAAAAAAATAACAAAAGAACAAAAGGCTTACATTGAAAAACAAATAGATGAGCTTGAAAAATACATTGAAAAACAATTAAAAGAATACGAAGAATACGAAAAACTTGTTAAAGCATTAAAGCAATAATAAGTTCTGATAATGATTATTATGTTAAAAAATAATAATCAAAAACAAAACAAATAAAATCAATATAAATCAAACACTAATCAGATTTAAAACAAATTCAGGCTAATCGCAGTGGCGGTTATTTTAATAAAAAAATAACCGCCACACAAGGTAAACTTATGTGGCGGAAAAAAGGAGAAAGGAGAGTAGTAATGAAGCTTTCTAAAATCTCATCTTCGTTATGCCAATATATTATACGTTACATAACCAGACTCGACAACTTTTTTAGAGGTGAGTCATCCTTAACTCATATCTAACTAAAACCAGTCTAACCTATTCCAACAGAAAATCAAGAATTTTTTATATTTTATTTTAAAGCAACATTTTTCGGTACTTTCTTTTCAATTATAAATAAAAATATTGTTTTTTGAAAAAAAATTTTCCATCGTGCAACAAACCATTTCATCAAAATCAAATCTTTATTACCTGTAAATCATTAATCAAGGGTGTTTTACAATCTAAAAAAGACCTTATAGGGCTTGTTAAAAATACCTGATTTTCCATATTTTTCAATAAATTTAAACAACAACTAAGTTTTTCTTCATCAAAATCAGTTAAAAAATCATCTAACAAAAGTACGCCCTTCTCATTATCTTTTTGTAAAAGCTGCAATTGAACTATTTTAAGTAAAAATAACACTAATTTTTGTTGCCCCCGGGATGCAAACATTCTTGATTTTTTACTATTCAAACTAATAATAAAATCATCTAGATGTATCCCAAAAAAACTTCTTCCAAATTTACATTCTTTTTCTAATAAATTTTTTAAATAAAAATCCCAAAAACTCTCAAAATCTAAAGACAAATTTAAGTTTTTAGATGAATAATCAAGCCGAATTCCATTGTTATTTTGGTTAAAAAATTCTAAATCAAAATATTTCTTTAATAAATTATTTACTTCTTTTTGTACATTAACCAAAAAATCAATTCTAGCACTTTGCAATAAAAAGGCTTGTTCCCATAATTGCTTTGTCCAAATAAGCAATTCACTTCGTTTTTGCCCTAAAAGTAACAATGGACTATTTTTAAGTAAAAAACCATTTCGATTTTGTAAAATTTGTTTATATTTACGCAAATTTTGTAAAAAATTAAAATCAACTAAAAACAATGATTGATCTAAATAAGCTCGCCTAAATTCTGGCGAGCCATTTATAAGTAATAAATCGTCTTCAGTTATACTGATAATTTTAAATCTAGAAATTATATCTTTATAAGAATTAATTAATTTTTGATTAAATTTTACAAGTTTTCCTTCATCTACAGAAAAACCGGTAGTTATAGAATTTTTATCACCATTATCTTCTTGAAAATCAACTTGCAAAAAAAAATGTTCGCTTTCAAAATTAAATAATTCTTTATTAAGTCTAGTTCTAAAAGATTTTAAATAACAAGTATAATAAATTGCCTCTAAAATAGTTGTCTTTCCTGCACCATTGGCACCTTGCAAAAGAATAAATTTATTATCAAAATTAAAATTATTATTATTAAAACACCGAAAGTTTTTTATTTTTATACTGTTAATATGCACAAAGTACCTATCAAATTAAATTTAACTATATCTTTATACCTGTTCATCTTGTCGCTGTTGTGTTTGAGATGAAGAAACCGGCATTACAAGATATGTCAAATGATAATTTTCTTCTTGTGCCTCAAAAATTATTGGTTTTGTATTATTTTTTACATAAAATTGAAGTTTTTCCTGAGGAAAAACCTGTAAACCTGAAAGCATGTATGGTGAATAAAATTGACTTTTAAAGGCATCCCCACTAAAGTCTTTTAAATTAACCGACTCATCCAGTTTGCCAACTTCTTTATTATGCAAACTTACATGTATAAAATCTTTTTGAAAACTAAAATCTGTAGCAAGAAACTGTCCACCCAAAAGACAATTGGTTCTTTTTAAGGTTTTCAAAAAAGCTTCTTTCTCTACTACTGCAGGCAAGAAATCATCTTTTTGCAAAACAGGCAAATAATGAGGGAAAGAATCTGAAATTAATTTTGTAAAAAAATTAAAATTAATTCCAGAAAAAACTAACTGATTTCCACAAACACCTAAAAATATTGATTCAACTAAACTTGCCTCTAAAATCTTTTTTAATTCCAAAACAGCTCTTTTTGGCAACAACCATTTTTTTTCTTCGGCTAACTTATACTTATCAGTTTTTATTCTTGATAATCTGTGACCATCAGTTGCTACCATACACATACCTTGATCATTAAATTCTAAAAGCATACCATTGAGCGCTGCATTAGAATTACTTTGAGGAATTAAAAATGCAACTTTTGAAATCATATCAAGAAAAAAATTGGACTCAACCTGCATTAAATTTTCTATGCGTTCTGGAAATGGCGGAAAATCTTCCTTATCTCTTATATTTAAAGATAACTCCACCCCGCTTGCTTTTAAATTTAATTGATTCTCTTGAATTGTAAATTCAATCTCCCCTTCTAACTCTTTAACTAATTCAAAAATTCTTTTTCCAGAAATTAAAAAATCTACGTTATCTAATAAATCACTAGAGATTGCAATATTTGATTGCAAGCTAACTTCCAAATCAGTTGATTTTAAAATAAGTTCTTTGGGTGCAATCTGAAAAAGAATGTACTCTGTAACATCAAGAGCTGTACGTTTATTGCAAATAGGTTGCATAGAAGACAATAATGATATTAAATCTTTTTGTTCTATTTTAAATTTACCATTCAAACTCATTTCTTTATGCTTTCTTATTAATAAAAAATAACTTAAATAAAATATGTTTAACTCGTATAATTATAAAACATGAAGTTTAATTAGCAAAACAAAAAATTAAATTAATAAAAACAAAAATTTGATAAACATGAAAAAACTTTTAGAAAAAATTTTAAAAAATCTAGATCAAAATTTAAAAGATCAAATTGAAGCACAGTTAAAATATTTTAATGAACTCAATAAATCAGATAACTTAACTTGGTTCAGTGAGTTATGCTTTTGCTTGCTCACAGCAAACTCAAAAGCGCAGACAGCTATCAATATACAAACTGAAATAAATGGAATAGGCTTTGTAAAAAAAACGCAAACAGAAATCGCTTATACGATAAAAAAACACGGACACCGATTTCATAACATTAAAACAAAATATATTTTCCTGGCTCGTGAATTTATTGAAATTAAAGATATAGTCAAAAAAATAGAAAAAAATATAGGAATTTTTGAGGCCAGAAACTTTCTTGTAAGCAATATCAAGGGCCTTGGTTATAAAGAAAGCTCACATTTTTTGCGCAACGTTGGTTATCATGATTTTGCAATAATAGATCGACATATTTTAAGATTTTTGCATCAAAATAATTTTATTAAAGAAATACCCAAAACTATTACTTCAAAAAAATATTTAGAGTTCGAAAATATTTTAAAAAAATTTGAAATACCGTTAGATAGATTAGATTTAATTTTATGGGCGCATATGACAGGCAAAGTTTTGAAATAAATTTTTTCACAAAATTTTTAATAAATAAAACAGGAGTTTTATCATGATAAAATTTAAAAAATTATCTTTATATTTTTTTTGTATAATATTTATTATTTTATTTTTTACAAACCAATCTGACGGCATGTTTCCAAGACATATGTTTCCCAAAAACCAACGACCAACAAAAGAAAAATCAGACAAATACCCTTTACACTATCTTGCGCAATACGATAATTTTGAGATTCTTCGTGATTATTTAATTTTTTGTACACAAGCAGAAATCAATCAACCAGATAATAACGGCAATACGCCATTACACATAGCTGTTCTACACGGTAGTATTGGTGGAATATATGCACTTCTATATGCAGGTGCCTATATTCAAGCTAAAAATTGTGATAATTTAACGCCAATAGAACTTGCTCAACAACTTGGTAATATAAGAGTAATTAATACTTTAGAGACTTTTATTCCAACTAACTCATAAGTTTTAGATAAATTTCATATCCACTTTAATTTTTAAATATTTTATAAAGGTCTAACTAAAAATCAAAACTTGATTAACGATCATCTTGCATCAAAATTTAGCCTTTTTAGCTATTTTTTATATATTATTTGACCATTTGTAATTATAATGTAAAAATATCATGTATTATTAGAAAAATAAGCAAACAAATATAATATTTTGTTAAATTAAATGGAGATGTTATTATGTTGTACAAAAAATTTTTTTATATTTTTTTAACTTTTTTTATTTATTGTTCTAACAATTTTGCTGAATATATTATTGTTTCAGACAATGGACAAACAATTCAAGCACCACCACAAGAAATATATGATCAAATTTATAACACTTTGTTAAGTTATCAATTCCCAGTTTGTACTTGGCACAATAACCAAGCATTTAACCAACTATCTGAACAAGAAAAAAACGAGTTATTATTAAATGAACAAGTTTTTATTGAGCAAAAACTAAAAAATATAGATCCAAAACTCCGTCTTATTTTTATTCCCACAATTATTTATGAATGGTTTTTTTATATCAACTATCAAACTGATTTAAATTTACAAAATATATTTTGGCAATCAGAGTTTGGTGATAAAAGTGCTATTTCAAACAAATTCTTAGTCACTGAACTAGAAGAACAAAAAAGGCATGAAAATTATAATGATAATTTTGATAATTTTAAAAAACCGGATTTTCACAATTACTTCGATACCATAGAGTATCCAGTTAATAAAGAAAGTCTCATAATTTATGCACATCAACATATGAATAGTCTCATAATCGAAAATTTTAAAAATTTTATTTCTGCAAGCGAGCCATGTATAAACATGGGTGCCTGTAAAAAAATTTTTAATCAACTTTCAACTGAAAGTCTATATGGTGATATAAGAGTGACTGAAGATTTTAAAAACATAATAAATAATATAATATCTATAGAATTTGAAGCAATCCAAAAAAATGCTTTTGTATTATATAGATCTACAAATGGGTATGAAAATTATTTTGACAAAATAGTAAAAGGTGATACAAAAAAATTTCTTCCATCTAGTTCATATTTATCCTATGGAAATACATTTTTAGCCGGAATTTTGTTTGATAAAACTGCAACTGCAGCTGCATTAACATTTGATCACAATCTATGCTACGCGCTTTTCATAAATAAAAAAGATTATCTAAAATCAAATAGTATTCAAAACAAATTTTTCTGGATACCACCTTTAATGACGTTGGCAGGTTTATATGGAGATGGTGAATATTTCCATATAAGAACGTGTTTTTTTGATCAAAGAGATTCGAATAATTTAAAATATGAATTTGATTTTCAAGATTTTCTTGTTCAAAATGCACAAATTATTAAAAATAAATGCGCCTGGTCAAATGATATATTATTGAATACTAATATTATTGAAAAAAATGGTTTAAGCAGTATACATTTAGCTGTATTAGAAAATAATATAGAAAGATTTAAAGAGCTTTTGGCCCAACCAACTAATATTGGGACTATTAACAATTTAGGCCAAACGCCATTACATCTTGCTATCTATTATAAAAAAATGGAATTTATTGAAGAGCTTTTAGCTCATAATGCTAATTTACAGGTACCAGATAAATTTGGCATAACACCCCTACTTTTAGCCAAAAAAGAATGGAATAGAGAGCCTTTAACTGATAACTTACAAATTTTAGCTAATAAACTACAAAATTTCCCTCATACGCACAAATTTTTTAGGCAAATTGCGCTTGAATGTGAGCTTGAAAACGCAATGTTAACTAGAGCACCACTAGACAATGAAATAGAAGAAATAAATGATGAAGTTTTATTTGAAAATTATCTTACAGAACAAAGTCAAATTTTTTGGAATAGATATTCAACTATTATTCAAGAAATAAATCCTGATTTATATACCAAATTGAACCCTTATATAGGCTTAAATACAATAGACTTTTCAGAGATAAAAAAATATATTATTAACTTACCTGTGGATGGAAATTACGGAAGAACTCTTTTATTTTCTGCTATTAGTCTAATAAATATAGAAATGTCATTAAACCGTGAGGCAAGTGTACATACTATAGAAATGTTATTAAACCGTGGGGCAAGTGTACATACTAAAGATATATATGAAAATACGCCATTACATGTTACTGGAACAGTAGAATCTTTGCGTTTACTTCTAATAAATAATAATGCTGATATAAATGTCGTAAATATTGATGGAGATTCTCCTTTACATCTAGCGACAGCTTTCGAAAATAAAGAATGTCTTATAGAGTTATTAAATCAAGGTGCCAATATAGAAGCTAAGAATAGTGAGGGTGAAACACCATTGCATTTAGCCGTAAAAAATAGATCTAATGAATGTGTACGAATATTGCTAGAACATGGAGCAAATAGCAATGCAATTGATAATTATGGGCGAAACCCATTAGATGTTGTAAAACAAATTAACAATACTGCAATGATCGAAATGCTGGAAGAACATTTAAACGCACAACAAAATTAAATTATAAAAATGAGAATTTTATGAACCAAATAAAAATTACAAAATTTATAAAATATATTTTTATTACATTTTTAATTTTCACATCTTTAGATTCACTACACATCTTTGCAATGGAGACTGATTACCAACAAGAATCAAGGCAAAGAGTCGCCGGCTTAAAAAGAGAACGTGAGGCTCAAGATGTAACCAATTCATGCACTGAAGAACAAGATACTGACAAAAGAACACGTCAAGATCAAGAAATTCAATATTCTATTAATCTTATGTGGGTCAATAGCCGGTTAAATCCAGAGCAAAAATATATTTTTCCAAATACAGAATTTTATTTAAATTGTATTTTTAAATGGGCACAAGCAAATTCAGGCAGTATAGTAAATTTATGGTTTGATAGCGCTATGACACCTATACATGCAATTGAAAATACTGCTATGGCAATCGAAGATTATAAAAGTTTTCATCCTGAAGTTGCCATAATTAGATTAAGAGATGTTAGAACATTACCTAAAGTTCAAGAGTTTTCAGAAGTTTTCAGTAATCAAATCCCCGTATATTTTCGTGTTGATTTATTGCGTCTCATTATTGCTCTTCACATGTTGCAAACAAATGAAATTGATTATTTTGTTTATGCTGATCTAGACATGAGACCAATAAATAAAGAACAAATTTTTGACCAAGTAACTATTCAAAATCTTTTACAATATGGCATTGTTATGGCTCAGTTTAAAGCGTTTCATGGATTTGAAAATGGATTTCAAATTATTAGCAAAAACCAAAATCTCTTGCAAGCCATTGACTTTGCTATGATAAAACTAAACATTATGCGTGCGCGCAAAGCTTTAAAAGATGGCTATTTTCCAAACATAAATAATAGAAGGGATCCTAAACCAATGCATCCTATTGAACAAATAATTTATGATAGCTATCCAAATATGTTTAAATATTTTTATTTCTTAGAAGGTTATGGTCAACTAAAAAAATCAGCTTTGAGTTTAGAGGATGGTAAGTTAAGAACAAACTTTATATCTTACGATAAGAATATACATAGATTAAAACCATTTGGTATTAATAAATTGAATACAAATGGTTTATTTTTTATTCCAAATGACAAAAACAAATTTCTAAATGTTTATTATGAATATGACGATAGTACTGATGACGACAGTTTTTTTGAAGATGATGATTGTAGTGACAAAAAACAAAAAGTTTTTAGATGGCTTTGGGTTCCAACCAAAAAAGTAAAACTTCCACCAAGTCATTTTTAAATGCCCTGAAATTTTTGACTTTTTATCTTATTTAATGTTATTTTCATAAAAATATCTTAAGTTTATTTTTTTAATTATTTTTTAGGTTTTTTATGAATAATTTTAAAAAAAATATTCTATTATTCTTTGTATTTTTATCTTTTAATTTACAAAATATTTATTCAATGGAATCTGAACAAATAAATTCTAAACAACAAGAAGAACAAATCTCTAGGTATGAAATAATAAAAAATGAATTAGTCCAAATTTTAATTGAAATTTACAGTATTGAATACTCTTGGGCAAAAATTAAAAGCAGAAAAAATTATAAAGCCTTTCAAAGGCATAGAGAGTTAACTTGTGAAAGCTGTGAAAAAATTCGACAAGATTTAATTAAGATAAGAGATATTTTACAAGGCCAATTACCTGAAAAAGAAGTTAGTAAAATAATTTGGGATACTGCTTTTAACTTCGCCTGCCAATATCTTAATCGTTAAATGTTTTACAAAAAAATACTAATTTTTTATTTTTTTATAAATCAAAACAAATAAATTTATTTCCTAGAAGTTTGATCCAATTTTTTCAACTCAATTCCATAACCTAATGCACCAGCTATACTTGAAAAAGTTTTAAGAGTAATATTTTCTTTTTTACCTGAACGAATATCTTGAATTATTGAAGGGGAAATTCCGGCAGCTAAAGCCAACTTTTTTACCGATACTCGATCTTCTTCCATTAAGGCAATCAATAACTCTGAAAGAAGTAAATCTTTATATTCTCTTTCTATTTTAGCTTTACGTTTTGGATCCTGAGTTAATCTTTCATAAGTGCTTAGATTTGTTTTAGCTTCTTTTGATTTAATTTTTTTAAAAGAATTATTTTTAATAACATTTTTTTTAATCATAATATATCCCTTGTTTTATTCTAAGTTCATAATCAAATTTATATTTTAAGGCTTTCACTTTTTCTCTTTTTGGTAATTTATTCTTGCTTCTTTTCAAAAGCATTAGTCAATATTATTTTTTTTCCAAATCAAAATTTAAAGATTCAATGCCTTGAGCAAATATTTTTTGATCCATTTCAAAATTTTGATTCCCAGGATAAACAATAATCAATTTATCAAGTTTTAAATCAGAAATTGCTATTCGCATAGACTTTGTAATTTTTGGTGCATCTGCATATTTAAATTCAAAGCCCAATCTTTTGCCACCTCTTATAACAAATAAATCTAATTCAGCATCAGCTTGAGTCGCCCAAAAAAATGCCTCTTCAGATCCAATATCATAAATTTTTATAATTTCCTCTAAAGCAAAACCCTCCCAAAATGCACCTAGTTTGGGATTTGTTTCAAGATCTTCTTTATTTTTTATATTTAGCAATGCATTTAAAATTCCAGAATCTCTAAAATAAATTTTTGGTTTTTTAACTTGTCTTTTTTGTATATTTTCATACCAAGGAGTTAATTCTCTAATCATAAACGTTCCAACAAGTATATCCAAATATCTACGAGCTGTATGATCTGAAACGCCTAAAGATTTAGATATTTCACTTGCATTAAAAGTCTGCCCATGATAATGCGCAAGCATCAGCCAAAATTTACGCATTTGTTGAGGTGGAATACTAAAGCCTAAACTTGGAATATCTCTTTCTAGAAATGTTTTTATATAATTTTGTCTCCACCAAAAACTTTCTTCCTCACTTTTTGCCAAATAAGAAAGAGGAAAACCTCCTCTTAACCAAAGTTTTGCAACTTCATTTGTTTCTTCTAATGTAAAAGGCGGTAATTCTATGTACCCAATACGACCGGCTAACGTCTCACTTGATTGCTTTATCAAATCTCTTGATGCACTTCCTAAAATTAAAAATTTTCTTTTATGTTCAGGATTATCAACTAAAACACGAATTATAGGAAACAAATCAGGTTTCATTTGAACTTCATCAATGATTACCAGCTTTTCTGGATCTATGGATAAAGTAGTCATGGGATTTTCTAGTCGAGCTAAATCCACTGGATTTTCTAAGTCAAAAAAACGTACTTTATCTAGTCCATTTTTTTTTATAAATTCTCTAGCTAAAGTAGTTTTACCAACCTGGCGAGGTCCCAAGATTGCACAAACTGAATGAACTTTAAAATCAAATCCAATTTTTTTTAAATATTTTTCTCTTTTAAACATAATCTTCCTTGTATTTTCGAGATCTTAGTTCGAATATACAAGGAAGTCGTAATAAAAATCAAGTTTTTAAATAAAATTAATGTCTTTATTTAGATAATATTTGACAGTTTGTAAAAAATATATATAATTATTTTTACAAACAGCAAATTTGTAAAAAATATATTAAATTTTATTTTGGAGGTTATTATGAGTAATTTAAAACGATTCTTATTTATTTTTTCTTTATTATTTTTAAATCTTTTTAGTTTAAATGCAATGCAAAGAACAGAACAACAAATTTTAGAACAAAATGCACAAATCGTATTGCAAAATGAAGACCTTTTAGAAATAATAACTCAAAAAAATTTAGAAAAATTAAAATTTTGCAGACAAATTAACAAAAAAATATCTGAAGCATCAAATAATTTGATTTGTTCCAAAATCATTTCAGATGAAATTAACTTTCTTAAATCTTTAAACAATAAATACTTTAACACTGAAGAATATCCAGAATATCCAAATGTATCAATAGATTTAAACAATTTTATAGATAATAATTATCCTAGATACGATATGCAAGATAAACAAATTTTAAAAACTTTAATAAAAAATAAACAAGATTTTTTACAAAAATATATAAAATATATCAAATTTAAATATCAAAAAAATTTTGTTATAAAAATTAAAAACTTTTTTTGGCACAAAAATTTTTATAATAGATTAAATTCTTTGCTCAAAGAGTTATTTTATTACCAACACACTTATCTCGCTTATCTTAAAAAGTCATTAATAAAAATTCAAAATGTTGTAAAATCTTGTACATCATTTGTAAGAGAACATAAAAAATTTTGTGAAATTTTATTTCTTGCTATTATACCTACATTGGCGATTAAATTATGTTTTCCCATTTCAACATTACAAACAGATGATCCGAATTTTTGGCTTAAAGTAGCACTTAACGATTAATATTTTTTGATTTATTTTTTTACATTTTTTTCGACAATTTTTAAAGTTTTAAGGATAATATTTTCTTTTTTACCTGAACGAATATCTTAAATTAAAGACTTTTTTATATAATTTAAATACACTTAAAACAAAAAATATAAATTAAATTTTAAAATTGGAGATTTTTTAAAATGGCACAAAAATTAAAGAAACTACCTGTAGGCATAAGTGATTTTAAAGAACTCATAGAAAATAATTATTATTTTGTTGATAAATCTTCTTTTATAAAAGAAATTATAAATGCTGATGCAAAAATTATACTTTTACCGCGTCCAAGAAGATTTGGCAAAACCATTAATATTTCTATGTTAAAATACTTTTTTGAAAAAGATTTACATAATATTGATAATAAACATTTATTCAAAGACCTTGAGATAGAAAATTGCCAAGAGTGTATGAGTTATCAAGAACAATATCCAGTAATTTTTTTAACTTTTAAAGATATTAAAGAAAAAAATTGGGAAAATACTTTTGAAAAAATACGAGATCTTATTGCTATAGAATTTAGTAGGCATGATTACTTATTAAATAGTGATTTTTTAAAAAATTTAGAAAAAGAATATTGTAAGAGAATTATTAATAATACAGGAACTCAGGTTGATTATGAAAATAGCTTAAAAAAACTAACCGGATATTTAGCTAAATTTCATAATAAAAAACCAATATTGCTTATTGATGAATACGATTCGCCGATAACATCAGGCTTTATAAATAATTATTATAAAGACATCATAAGTTTTATGCGAGGTCTTTTGTGTGGAGGGCTTAAAGATAATGTTAATTTAGAAAAAGGTGTAATTACGGGGGTTTTGCGGGTAGCAAAAGAGTCTATTTTTAGTGGTGTAAATAATTTGGCAGTTTATTCTACTTTAAAACAAAATTTTTCTGAATTTTTTGGTTTTTTACAAAAAGAAGTAGAAAAACTTTTAAAATATTACAATCTTGAGAATAAAATCGAAGATGTTAAAAAGTGGTATGATGGATATAGTTTTGGTAACCATAAAATTTATAACCCTTGGTCAATTTTAAATTTTATAAGTAATAAAGCAGATTTCTCTGTTTATTGGGTGAATACTAGTGATAATCAACTTATTAGAGACCTAATTTCTAGGGGCGATGATGAATTAAAATCTTGGCTTGAAGATATTCTTACTGGAACTGATAAAGAGTATAATATAGATGAAAATATTGTTTTTTCAGATATATATAGTATAAATTCAGCCGTTTTGAGTTTATTGCTTTTTAGCGGTTACCTAGCCGCAACTAGAGTAAAAAAAGAGTATGCTAATCCTGTTAAACTTTCCATACCTAATTGGGAAATTAGAACCCTTTACGAAGATATTATAAACTATTGGTTTGAAAAAAGTATTAATTTTAGTAGATATAAATTCATGCTTGAAAATTTACTTTCAGGTAATATAGAAGAATTTACAAAATATTTTACAAGTTTTGTTACCTCCAGTTTTAGTAGTTTTGATTTACCGGAAAATGAATCTGAAAAAATTTATCATGCCTTTGTACTAGGTATGCTTGTTTCTTTAAGTAAAGATTATATAGTAAAATCTAATCGTGAAAGTGGCGATGGACGTTATGATGTTATGCTTATGCCAAAAGATAAAAATAAGCTTGGCATTGTAATTGAATTTAAAAAAGCCGATGATGGAGAAACAATTGATCATGCAATTAAAGCAGCAATAAAACAAATTCAAGATAAAAATTATGCTCAAGAATTAAAAGATTTTGGCATTAAAAATATTTTTAGTTTAGGAATTGCATTCAAAGGGAAACAAGTTAAAATTTTGAAGAAATAGTTAAATTTTGATTTTTAAGCCCTTGGGTGCTTTTTATCATAAATCTCTCTAACCTGTTTTTTTTCAAGATGCGTATAAATTTGTACAGTCGAGATATTTTCATGCCCAAGAAGAATTTGTAAAGACCTTATATCAGCTCCATTTTTTAATAAATGCGTTGCAAGGGAATGTCTCAGGCTATGTGGTGAAACATTTTTATAAATTTTAGCCTTTTTTAAAATATTTTTTAAAATTATCCAAAATGATTGTCTTGAAATTGGTTTTATAACACTGCTATATACAGAAAAAAAAAGATATTTTTTTTCTGTATTTTCAATTAATTTTTCGGGTAATAACTTTAAATAAATATTATCTAAATAATATCGTAATAAATTTAAAATATTGATAGGCAAAGGCACAGAACGTTCTTTACTCCCTTTACCCGTCAAAAATATAAAACCTGTATCAAAATGTATTTGATCATTTGTCAGAGCCACAAGTTCTGAAACTCTCATGCCAGAAGCATATAATAAATACAGCATTATTTTATTTCGTTGGCCTTTTAAGCTTTCATCTTTATTTGCAATTTCAAAAAGCTTTTGTATCTCTCTTTCTGTTAAGTATATTGGCAATTTTTTTTCTAATTTAGGAAAAATAAGACCTTGTGCTTTATTTTCAAAATCAAAACGTTCTTCCAAAAATTTAAACAAAACTTTTAAAGCCGAAATTTTTCTAGAAAGACTTTTTGCAGATAAATCACGATCATTTAAACATTTTAAATATTTTTTTAAATGATTTTTATTACAAGAATTTAAATTTATTCTATTTTCACTTAAAAATAAAATAAACTGTTCTATATCTTTTCTGTAAGCATAAAATGTATTTTTACTTACTCTTTTTTCTGTTAAAAGATAAGTATGAAAGTGCGAAATTAAATCTAAATCGTTTTTAATTGCCGGTGACATAAATTTTTTAAGTAATTTTAATTATAACTAGTATGATTTTGCAACTACAATATCTGTTTTACTTAATTTGTCACAACAAAAACAAGAGTTATGTTTTTTTTCTTTTATCAAACATCTAATTGTGCCCTTAAAATCTTTGAGCTTAGCCTCACACTCACTTGAACCACACCAACCTGTTTGATAAAGCCCGGCATCATCTGCCATTTTTTGAGCAAACTCTTCAAAGCTTTCTGCTTGATACCAATTATTTTGCATTCTTTCTTTTGCTTTTTTAAACATTAAATTTTGTATATCAGATAAAATAGAATCTATTT
>JAIPGX010000005.1 GCA_021735465.1 Candidatus Babeliales bacterium
AGTATACTTTTGTACATCTAATTTAAATGGATATAAATAAAGCTTTCTAAAAATATAAAACAAAAAAACAGCCCAGAAACCAATTGAAATTCTAATACTATTTAACAACTTTTTTAAAAAATTAAATTTATTTTGAACACGTCCAAATATATCTGAACAAATTTGTTCATAAAAATAGACAAATAACATTACCCAAACGGGCATAACTATTGGTATTTCACCAGAAAAAATATTTATTAAATAAAATAAACAAGAAAAAATATAAAAAAATATTTTTTCAGAATCTAAATATTTTTTTAAAAAAATTATAGATAATAAAACCAGTAATAAGTGCATATGAAATTGCAACCCTCCAAACCAACCTAACCAATTGTTCAATGCAGGATGAAAAGCAAAATATAAAGAACCAAGAAAAGCTAACAAAGAGCCTAAGAAATAAATAAAAATATTAAATAAAATAACAGCATTAATTGCATGAATTAAAATCATGAATAAATAAAAATAGTAATAATTTAGGCCAAAAAAATATTTTTGAATAAATGTATAAACAAAAAGCATTGGACGATAATATGCTTGCAAAAAGCTTTGAGTATTTTCATAATTATCTAAGCAAATTGCTTCAGTATCACCATGAATAAAAAAATCGCAAAATTCTGTAAAATTTTTTGCACTTGAACGATATAAATTTCCATAATCATCGTTTTGGGGAACCCATTTTGTAAATGGCAAACCCAAAATAAAAAATATTGTAAAAAATATAATTAAAGATAAAAATAGTTTTTTATGTGAGCAAAAAAAATTATTTAATTTTTCTAAATTCATGGCATTACTACTCAAGATAAAATAATTTTAAAAATAAATATTTATATATTATACCTTTCGTGGTGAACTTGTCGAACCATACAAACGCAAATCTATAAAAAAACTTTACGCAAAAAAAATAAAAAGTTAATTTATTAAAAAATTTTTATAAAAAAAAGCGAGAATAAATTATGAAAAAAATATCTGTAATAATCCCATTACTAAATGAAGAAGGTAATTTAAAAGAATTATATAAAGAATTGCTCGAAGTTTTTAAAGGACTAACTTATTTTGATTCCTATGAAATTGTTGCAGTTAACGATGGTAGCACTGATAATTCATTAAATATCTTAAAAAATTTGGCATCACAAGATAAAAATTTTAAAATCGTATCTTTTATAAGAAATTTTGGACACGAAAGTGCAACGTCTGCCGGTATTGCTAGCGCAACGGGAGATGCAGTTGTATTAATTGATGCTGATAGACAAGATCCTCCGGAATTAATAATAGAGTTCGAAAAAGAATTTTTGAATGGCTTTGATATAGTTTATGGTCAAAGAAAAAAAAGATTAAAAGAATCTTTTTTAAAAAAAATAACATCAAAAGCTTTTTATCCAATTTTTAAATATTTAACAAAAGTTGATATGCCACGCAACGTTGGGGATTTTTGTTTATTAAGTAAAAAAGCTGTAAATATAATAAATAACTTGCCAGAAAAATGCAGATTCGTCAGAGGTTTAATTTATTGGACTGGTTTACCTAAAAAAGCTGTTTTTTTTATAAGACGCAGTCGCGGCGCAGGGGCAACTAAATATAATTACACCAAATTAACTATATTTGCCCTAGAAAACATTATTTCATTTTCAACCACTCCAATATATTGTATTATTTTTTTCTCTTTATTTACTGTTTTTGGTTGCATAATTGGAGGCGTGACAGTTTTAATTATGAAATTATTGGGATTTGTTATCATGACTGGTTGGGCATCTTTAATGCTTTGTATCTTGTTCTTTTTTTCTTTAATACTCTTTTTTCTTGGTATACTTGGCCTTTATATAGGCAAAATTTTTCAGGAAATTAAAAATCGGCCAAATTTTTTAATAGATGAAAAAATTAATTTTGATTAAGATTTTTTTGTTCGAAAGAATTTATGAAACACTCTTTTTTATCTTTTTTAATTTTTCTTTTTATAATTTATTATGTTTCAACAAAATTTATAAATACTGCACCAATTATTAATGAAACAACAAAAATTTGTCTTGTTACCGGCGCAAGTTCTGGCATAGGAGAACAACTGTCTAAATGTATGATTAAAAAAGGCTGGAAAGTTATTGGGATTGCTCGTAATTTTGAAAAATTACAAGATATCCAAAAAGAAGTTGGTAGTAATAATTTTATTACCTATAAATGCAATATAAGTGATTTTGAGCAAATAAAAAAAGTTTCACAAGAAATTAAAACCAATAATTTAAAGCCAACTTTATTTTTCTTAAATGCTGGCACAGGAGATATTGAAGCTAAAAATAAAATTTCAGTTGAATCTCACAAAAAAACTTTTGATACAAATTATTTTGGCACAATTGGTTTTGTTCAAGAATGGATTGATTCTTTAAAAGAATTAGGCGGAGGCACTTTTGTAGCAACTTCTTCAGTTTTATTTTTTTATGCATTACCAGAAACTGCTGCTTATAGCGCAAGCAAAGCTGCTATTAACATGTGTTTTCAATCGTTAAGATTAAAATATATTGATGAAAATATTGGTTTTGTTATTGCACTTCCTGGCCCTGTTGATACACCAATGTTAAAGAATGGCCAAAATCTGCCGTTTAAACAAACGGCAAAAAAATGCGCACAATATATGGTCGATCAAACTTTTAATAGATCTAATCAAATTGAACCTGCATGGTTCTATTCTGCAATCTTAAGACTTTTGAATTGGATACCTGATCGATGGGTTTTGAAAGTTGTGAAGTAAATTTTTTTACTATTGCAATATTGTCTCATATGAGTTACACTTAAAATCATGAATATTATAGAAATTATTGTTTACACAACCAATACAGGTAAAAAACCATTCACAGAATGGCAAGAAAAGCTTGATACTAAAACCGAAGCAATTATTTTAATACGTCTCGCACGCGTACGAAATGGTAATTTTGGTGATTGTAAACAAATTAAAAATGGACAAGGAATATATGAATTCCGTATAAATTATGGAAGTGGGTATAGAATTTATTTTGGAAAAGATGGAAATAAAATTGTTGTGCTTTTAATTGGCGGGGATAAAGGAAGCCAAAGTCGTGACATAACTAAGGCAAAACGGTATTGGCTTGATTTCAAGGAACAAAAATATGACTAAAAAAAGAACTCATATGAAATATACAGAATATCTGTATGATAGGCTTAAAAATCCAAAACTTGCACTTGCATATTTAAATGAAGCATTAAAGGATGAAGATCAAAAGGTTTTTTTAACTGCATTAAAAGATGTTCTCGAAGCTCAAGGTGAAGATATCTCAGCTTTCACTAAAAGAGCAAACATAAGCCGACAAAGCTTTTATCGAATTTTATCCAAAAGCGGTAATCCTAGATGGAATAAAATTACATCCTTAATTAATGCAATGGGACTTCAGGTGCATATTTCATACAAATAATATCCAACAATTTGTTTAAACTATCCAGCAAATATAACTTTACCATTTATGCTTTATTCCAAAGATTATTCTAATAATTAAATTTCAGACAAACTCAACATGCAATATCGAATTTGTCTGAAATATTAAAATTTTGATCAAAAAATGCAGTTTCTTGATTTTTTTAATTTAAATTTTGCTCTAAATGTAAAATGGACTTTACACCTGGAGGCTCTAAGTGTAAAATAGACTTTACATTTAGAGTAAAATTTAGGAGTAAAATAATGTTAATAAAACGTATTTTTTGGCAAAAAATGATTCAACAAGCCTGGACAGAGAGAAGTGTTATTTGGTTAATGGGTGTTAGACGAGTAGGGAAAACTAGTTTATGTCAAAGCATAGAAAATATCGAATATTTTGATTGCGAAAGCCCCAAAACCCGACAATTGCTTGTAGATCCTGAAGTTTTTTTAGAAAACCATCAAAATAAATATGTAGCTCTAGATGAGATACATAGGCTTGATAATCCGTCAGAACTTTTAAAATTAGCAGCCGATCATTATCCCAACATAAAAATTATTGCAACAGGATCTTCAACATTAGGTGCAAGTGCAAAATTTAAAGATACTTTAACAGGTCGAAAAATAGAAATTTGGCTTCCTCCAATGTTATTTCAAGACATGAAACTTTTTGGCAATACAGATATCAGACACAGATTTTTATTTGGAGGATTGCCATCTTTTTTTGTAGCTAAAGACTTACCTGAAAAATATTTTCAGGAATGGGTTGATGCTTTTTGGGCAAAAGACATTCAAGATATATTTAGCATTGGAAAAAGAGCCGCTTTTCAAAAATTTACAGAATTGTTATTAGCAAACAGTGGAGGTCTTTTTGAAGCATCAAGATATG
The DNA here is from genome assembly GCA_021735465.1 of Candidatus Babeliales bacterium. Taxonomy (GTDB): domain Bacteria; phylum Babelota; class Babeliae; order Babelales; family UASB340; genus JAIPGX01. The sequence continues at coordinate 4,344 of JAIPGX010000005.1, forward strand.
CAATTCCATGTGAAGTAACTAGACCAACTATATCTAACTATCTTAATGTTCTTGAAGAAACATTTGTTGTACATATTATCAGACCATTTTCTACTCATAAACCAACTGAAATTGTTATGGCCCCAAAAGTTTATGGTTTTGATACTGGATTTGTATGTCATGCAAAAGGACGAGGAGAATTAAGAGCAGAGGACACAGGATCCATGTGGGAACATTGTGTTTTAAATGAAATTAATGGACAACTTCAAACAAGGGCAATAAATTACTGGCGTGATAAAAGTGGGCATGAAATTGATTTTGTTATGGTAAACAAAAAAAATAACTCTATTAATGCAATAGAATGTAAATTTTTAACTCAACAAGATGATTCCACACTGGCGTCTCTTGCAAAAAATTTTGAATTTTTTCGTCAAAATTATAAAAATGGCGAAAATTTTGTTGTTGCAAATAACATAGACATCTCTATTAAAAGACGATATAAAGATCTTGTTATAACATTTGTAAATCCACAGGATTTGATAAAAGAGTTATCAAAATAAATTTTTATCCAAAACTTTGTATTCGCCTTTTTCAGCATCCCAAATAACAAAAACGGTATTTTCATCAATCCAACCATCATCAAAGATAAAAGCAATATCAGTAACAACTTTATTTTCTAATCTTTCATGAATTTTAAATTGGCCCATAGAAAAATCATACCATTCATTGATTTCAGGTAAATTCTTTGTCCAAATATATGCCTTCTCTTCCTTTGACCATTTTAAAGGATGCAAAGAAAAATTCATCCAAAAACCACAATGTTCTTTATCTTGAGAAGTTAATCTAAAGCCTAATTTATTATTTTCTTTAAATGGTTTAATGTCATATTTTACTCTCTGAATTCTATAATCTTGATTGCATCCCATTACGCCTCTTTGAGCCAAAGTAGCAAAAAGTACACAACAAACCTTTAAATCTAAATTATCCAAAAAAGCCTGAAAAATATATTGTGAATCAGAAAGAAACGGCGCTGCCATAATAATAAAATTTGCATCTTTATCAAATTTATTATTTTCAAAAAATTTTACAAAAGTTTTTCTATATTCTTGAGTACCCCGGCAAACACCTTTTATGCAATAAAAATTATTTTTTATGCCAATTAAAGTACTTGAAATCGCCAAAATTAAAACTATAGCTAATATTGTTTTTTTAAATATATCTTTATTTATTTCTTTAATAAAAAAATAAATTCCCAAAAATAAAGTAAATATCACCACCGAATAAACAGGATTTATATATCTCAAATCAGGATATGCTGCAAAACATGGCCAGGCACATGCAAAAAATGCTACAAAGAAAAAAAATAATAAATTTTTATGTTTTCTATAAGAATAAATTATAAAAGCTGCAAAAAATATAAAAAGCATAAAAGTTAAAAATTTTGCACTAAAATAATAATCGCTATCTATAACAAAAATATGCCTAATCCAGGCATAAATTTTATTTAATAAAAAATTAATTTTATTTAAAATTTTTTCTGAAAAAGAAATTTTATTAATAGCAATATTAGTTTTTACTAATATATCTGATGCTGTTTTTACACTGGTCTGGCAAACATTTTGAGACGTTACTACTGAATTTGTTGCGGGTTTAAATAAAAAAGATAAAAAATTAAATCTTAAAAACATATTGTTTAAAGTTCTTGGCAAAGTTGTAATACCAAATGCCCAGAGTCTAATTAAAAAATATAAAAAAATGGTAACAAAAAATAAATAGCTTTTATTTAAAGAAAATTTAATTTTTTGCCAAAAACTATCTGTTGATTTAGTTAAAATCAAAAAAGCAAATAAAAAGATGCATATTGGCAAAAATATATAAGATTCTCGTGATAATAAAGAAATTAAAAAAGTAATTGCGGCAAAAAAACAATAAAAGTTATTAGCTTTTAAAATGTACAATCTAAATAAAATAACTGTTACTAACAGAAAAAAGGTAGACATTGGATCTTGCAAAATACCTATCCAAGCAAGCCAGGAAATATTCCTATAAAAAGCAAACATTAAGCCTCCTAAAAAAGAAAGACTCAATGGGATAAATAGGGACAGTAAATAAAAAATTAAAACGGAATTTAAAGCGAAAAAAAATATTATTACTAAATAATAAACATATGGATTTAGTCCAAAAATATAATAAATTCCTGAAAAGACAAGATTATGCATTGGCCTGTATAAAGCAGAAATAAAATTTGGTTTTGAAAATTTGTAATTTGCCGGAGTTATATAATCTCGGCAATCGGTTGAAAAAATTTTTAAAAAATCACTGCTTTTTTTTAATAAACCTCCTAAAATTGATCCAATATCATCAATACAAAACCAAAGATTACAGCCAGCAATAGCTAAAATCGTGAATACAATAGAAAATAATATTATGCTTATAAAAATTTTATTCTTAAAAATTTTATAAATTTTGTTCAAGCGTTTCCCCTTTTTTTAAATAAAAATTATTCAATTTTAATTTATTTTCAACCTGCTTTAAATCATAATCAAGCATAATTTTGACTAACTCAGTTAAAGTTGTTTTTGCTTTCCAGCCAAGCTCTTTTTCTGCTTTACTAGAATCACCAATCAACAAATCAACTTCAGTTGGTCTAAAATATTTTGGATCCACTTCTACTAAAACTTTACCTGTTTTAGAATTTACCCCTTTTTGATTTACACCCGAACCGACCCAATTGATATCTACATTTATATATTTAAAAGCTAGCTCTACAAATTTTTTAACAGTATACGTCTTTCCTGTCGCAATAACAAAATCTTGAGCTTTTTCTTGCTGCAACATCAACCACATAGCAGTCACATATTCTTTGGCATAACCCCAATCTCTTTGAGATTCAAGATTGCCCAAAAAAATTTTTTCTTGTAAACCATATTTTATATTTGCAACAGCTTTTGTAATTTTTCTTGTAACAAAAGTTTCACCCCTACGCTCAGACTCATGATTAAACAAAATACCATTGCATGTAAACATATTATAAGCTTCCCTATAATTAACGGTTACCCAAAAAGCATAAATTTTTGCAGCAGCATATGGCGATCTAGGATAAAATGGAGTCTTTTCTGTTTGAGGCGTTTCTTGAGCTTTTCCGTAAAGCTCACTTGTAGATGCTTGGTAAAATTTGGTTTTATTTTGCAATCCTAAAATTCTAACACCTTCAAGTAATCTTAGTGTTCCTATAGCATCAGCATTGGCAGTATATTCTGGTGTTTCAAAAGAAACATGAACATGACTTTGTGCTGCCAAATTATAAATTTCATCTGGTTGCACTTCTTGCAAAATTCTAATCAAATTTGTTGAATCTGTTAGATCTCCATAATGCAAAATTATTTTTTCAGAATTTTTTAAATTTTGGCAAATATGATCAATTCGTGAAGTATTTGAACTTGATGATCTGCGAATAAGACCGTGTACTTGATAATTTTTTTCAAGTAACAATTCTGCTAAATATGAACCATCTTGTCCTGTTATACCTGTTATCAATGCTTTTTTCATAAATACCCAATCTACAAGAAATCTTCTAGAGATTCCTCTTTAATTTTAGCTAAAACTTCTTTTACTTTTTCAACTTTATCTCTATGTGCTATTAAAATCACATTATTATCTTCAACTAAACAAAGATTATTTACACCAATAAAAGTAATTAATTTTTTCGATTTACCAGTTAAATTCTCTTGCATAATTTGAACTAAATTATTATCGCTATCTATGTTAATAATATTTGTTAAGTTTTTATTTGAAAATTTTTTTTGCAAGCTCAAAAACACATCTAAATTTCCAATATCGTACCACTCAAATTCACATGGCAATAATGCAACTTTTTGACTTTTTTCCATTACTGCATAGTCAACAGAGATATTTTCTATTTGTTTGTATTCTATCTTTTTTTGTAAATACTTTTGCATAGAATTAAAAATTTCAGGCGAACAATTTTTAAATTCTTGTATAAATAAAGAAACTTTACAAGCAAAAATGCCTATATTCCAAAACATATTATTTTGTTGCATATATTTTTGAGCTAATTCCAGATTAGGTTTTTCATGAAATTTATAGACATTATAAAAATCACCACAAGTAACTTTTTCAGCATCAGCTTGAATATAGCCATATCCTGTTGCAGGACGCGTTGGCATAACACCTAAAGTTACTATTTTGTCATTATTTTTTGAAAATTCTATAGCTTTGCTTAGATAATTTCTGTAAACATCGTCATCAGAAACAAAGGTATCTGAAGCTAAAAAAACTACTATTGCATCTTTATTTATTTTTTGTAATTCAAAACAACTATACAAAATAGCTGGAGCAGTATTTCTAGAATCTGGTTCCTGAAATATTAAACCTAAATTATTTTCAAAATTATTTTTTATATAATCGGCTTGAGATTTGATTGTTATAACACCAATATTTTCTTTGCTATAAGTTAATGGAGTTATTCTATCAACAGTACATTGCAATAAAGATTTATTATTTAAAAAAGATAAAAATTGCTTAGGTTTATTTTTGCGACTCAATGGCCAAAGTCTTTGCCCTCCACCTCCACATAAAATTAAGAAATATGTGTTTTGCATTTTTTTACACTCTCCCAAATTCTTTCAAAACCGTAAGCAGCTAATATTATTAAAACAGGTTCAAACATCATTCTAAATCGAGCACAACCATCATGGCCTGTTATAAATGAAAAATAAAAAATATAAATTAATAAAAAAAATAACAATTTATATTTTTTATTAAGGAGCAAAAATATAAATGCCAACAAACAAAGAATATATCGTAAAATAGTCCAAACACTCTCAAAATAAGCAATTAATTTAATATAAAAAGAATCTGTACCCTGAGATATATACAAATTAATTTTTTCAAAAAAAGTTCCAGATTTACTAAAAAAAGAAATCTTATCACTATTTAAACCAAAACTACTTGAATTAAATAAAACTTTTAAGTTAGAAGAAAACAACCCTAAAAAAGTTTTTAAAGTATTTAATAGCCAAATTTTTACAAAAATTATTGGATCTTTTTTAAAAGTTTCTATGAATAAATTTTTTATTGGCAACCAACTTTTATCTTTTAACTTGCTACCAGTAAGCATATTACCTAATTTTTCAGTTTCTATTTTTATATTTGTTTTATTTTTTTCAGCTAAAACTTTTGGGAATAAATAAAAATACAAATTTTCATTACCCAAAGGCGCTAAGCTAAATTGATCAAAATGAATTTTATTAAAAGACATGTAGCCTAAAATTGGCAGATAAAAAAACGTGCTAAACAAAAGTAATATTTTGATTTTATATAAAAAAGTATTTTGCAAAAAAATTAATAAAAATATTAAAATTAAAAAAATAAAATAAATAGCTGCTGGCTTTACAATAATAGAAACACCCAAAGAAAAACTTGATAAAATAATAAAAATAATTTTTTTATTATTTAAAAATAAAACAAATAAATATAAAAACAAAACTAATAAAAAGCTCAAAATTATTTCTGTTAATATAAACTGCGAGAATACTAAATATCCCGCATTAAAAGAAAAAAAAGCAAAAGCAATAAGTGCTACTTTTTTGTTAAATAAATTTTTTGAAATTAAAAAAATTAAAAACCCAGATAATAATGCAATTAAAACCTGAATCCATGTAATTATTGCATTATTAATTCCAAAAATTTTGTATAAAAATCCTAAAAAAAATGCATATCCTAAAGAGAAATATGGAATAGAACCATTTTTTTCGATAAAACTGTTTGTATTATAAAAATTTGTAGCATGATAAATATAAGCTTTTGAGTCTATATCTTGATAAATATTTTTTTGATGAAAATTTTTTTGCGCAACATTTAAGTGCAAAATTGTCGCGAATAAAGCAAAAATTATACTAAACAATATTAAAAAAACTTTGATCTTCAACTTTCTCCAATTTTTTTAAAAACTTTAAAAATTATTTTTTAATACATAAAAATTTTGCAAGGCCCATTTTTGTACAGCTAAAACTGACTCACTTGTTTTATAATTATTTTCAAAATAATTTAAATTTGATACTTGTTTTTTAAAATAATCTGGAAAATATTTTCCAGTTTTATACCATCTGACAATAGGTGCGGCAAAACCCACTTTTTTTCTATAAATAATATCTTTAGGTAAATATTTTTCACTTATTTTTTTTAGTAAATATTTTGTCTGATTATTTTTAAATTTAATTTTGGATGGTACATTAAGCATAAATTCAACAATTTTATAATCCAAAAAAGGCACTCTAGCCTCTAGCCCTACTGCCATAGACATTTTATCTGCTCGCATTAAAAGTAATTCGGGTAATCTTTGTTTGAGTTCTAAATATGTTAATTGTTTGAAAAAATCGGCATTTTTATCAAAATTTTTAAGCTTACGAGAATAATAATTAACTATATCAAAACTATCTAAATTAAAATTTTGATCCAATATTTTACTAACAATCGTATCTTGATAGCTATTATCAATACTATTTTGTATAAAATTTTTTTTATCAAAATCTTTATCTAAAAAAATATTTTTTTGACTTTCAAAAAACGCTATTGCCCCTCCCCAAAATAAATTTCTGTTATAAGCCCAATTTTTCGCAAATTCTAAATGATTTAAATCTTGTTTTATAAATAAATTAGCCATTTTATATAAAGATTCTTTTAAAAAATCTGGTGTAATTTTTTGAGACGGATTCCAAAATTTGTCGTGAAAATTTTTATATTTTTGATACGTTTCATACCCCAAAAATAGTTCATCTGCTCCTTCTCCAACTTGAGCAACGCTTACACCTGAATCTTTTGCCAATTTAGAAACGTAATAAAATGGAATGCAAACACAATCTGCCAAAGGTTCATCCAGGTGATAAACCATTTTTTGATAAAAATCAAAGGCCTCTTTTTCTGAAATTATTATCTCATGATGATCTGTATTAAAAATTTTTGAAACACGTCTTGCGTATTTTAGCTCATCAAATTCTGGACCATCAGAAAAGCTGACGGTAAATGTTTTGACATTCGATATATATTCAGACATTAATGCAACATTTAAGCTAGAATCTACCCCTCCAGATAAAAATGCACCAAATGGCACGTCTGACATCATTCGTTTTTTAGTAGCATCTTTTAGTAAAAATTCTATATTTTCTAAGCAAAAAGATTCATTTTCAAATTCTTTTTGTTCAAAAAAATTTAGTTTTTTTAATGGGCTGTACCATTCAGTAAAATTTATGTCACAAAAATTTATTTTTTTAGAACAATCTATTTTTAAATAAAAACCTGCAGGCAATTTATATACTTGATCAAAAATAGTATATGGCGCAGGAGTAATCATAAAAGTAAGATAATGATAAAACGCTTTATAATTAAATTTCTTTTGCATCCATGGCAAAATCCATAAAGCTTTTATTTCTGAAGCAAAACTAAAAATATTACTTTGCAAGGAAAAATAAACTGGTTTTACTCCTATGCGATCACGAATCAAATAAAATTCTTTTTTTTTCAAATCAAAAAGAGCTATTGCAAATTTACCGTCTAACTTATGAATAAAATCTATTCCCCATTGTTTATAAGCATAGATTATACTTTCAGTGTCTGATTTAGAAAAATATTGGTGTCCTAGATTTTGCAATTCTTTTCTTAGTTCCAAATGGTTATAAATTTCACCATTAAAAACAATTGCTACACTATTTTGTTTATCTAACATGGGTTGAGCAGCTTGTGGTGATAAATCTACAATACTCAATCTTCTATGAGCAAAGCCTATTTGATTTTCTTGATTGGCCCAAATGCCATAATCATCAGGACCTCTATGAGATAAAGCCTGTTGCATTTTTTGCAAAAGTTTTTCGTCAACTTCTAAATTAGACGAATTTAAATTTAAAAAACCAGCAATCCCACACATTATGCAAACACTATACTTACACTATCTAAAAACGATACAACTATCATAATTGCACGCTATTAAAAGTGTTTTCTTCATTTTTAATAATTTTTTTACTTTTTTCTATATCTTTAAGAATTTTATCAACAGCATTCATAGCAGATAACATAGCAATGTCCATGTTATTATATCTGTGCATACCATTGCGTCCCATAAGCTGCAAATTAGAAAAATTAGATAAATAATCTATTACAACACTTAAGTTGCTTTGATAATCTTCATCATAAATTGGATAAGCTTGTGCTTCTTTTAAAATCATGCCCGATAAAATTTCTTCTCTTTTTATTAATCCCAATTTTTCTATTTCAAGTTTTGCTATTTTAATTAATTTATTATCCGGTTTTTTCCAAAATGCACTATTATAAGAAGTAAAATATTCCAAACTTAAGGCTGTATGTTTATTATCAGTAGACATTTTTGAAGAAAAATTATTCATATTACCAATTCTGACCATATCAACATCTTTATCATGTATATAAAGCCAATGATCTGGGCAAATATTTTTTTTATTTACAACAAAATTTACTGTTATCAAAGCTCTGTATAACAATCTATTTGCTGCAGATAACACTTCTTTTGGAGCAACAGGATCAAGAGATAAAATAAGTTGCCTTAAAGGCATTGTTGATAAAAAATAATCTCCCGGATAAGATTGAAGCTTTCTTGCAGCAGGTGGCATTTTTTTATTATCTCTTTTGTCTGTATTACAAGTCGAAATTGATAATATCTTACTATTTTTATGTTCTATGCTAACTACTTCTTCATTTAAAATTATTTGTCCTGAATTTTTTACAAAATTATCTGAAACCTTATTCCATAAAGTTCCAGCACCTAATTCTGGATAGTAAAATTTATCACACAATGTTCTGGGTGCATTTTTTTTAAACCATTTTCCCAAAAAAGCATAAAAAACAGCTTTGGACATTGAAAAACCTTTTATTCTCTGGCTAGCCCAATCTGAAGATATTTCATTGCATGGTATGCCCCATAATTTTTCTGTATACGTTTTAAAAAAAATATTAAATAATCTGTACCCAAATTGGTTTACAACCCAATCTTGAAAAGTTTTAACATTTTTAATTGGATTAACTTTTCTCCAAAAATAGCTTAATACTGATCTAAAACATTCCAAAAAACTTAAACCCCGAATAACATTAAATGCTTGTAACGGATAATTAAAAAAATGTTTCTTATAATAAATTCTTGTAAATCTAGTAAGTTGTTTAAATTTATTGCCTCTTACTTCTTCTTCACGCATTAATTCCAGCCACCATTTTTCAATTTTTTGTGATTCTGTAATAAAATGGTGTGGCCCAATATCAAATTTACAACCATTAAATTCTGTTGTTCTAGAAAGACCTCCAATGGTAGAATTTTTTTCCAAAATTTTTATTTTTGAATTTTCTATTTTTGATAACTCAGATGCTGCGGTAAGACCTGCAGGTCCTGCGCCTATAATTAGAATATTTTTCTTCTTACTCATGAATTTCTCTTTTTCCCCTAAAAATTTCAAACCAAATATTTACAGATAAAATAATCAAAAAAGATTCAATAGGCAACCTTAATCTTGCAAATCCACAACCTAAAGAAACAAAAATAAATAAAAATATTATGGGAAAAAGTTTACAGAACAAACAAAAATAACTTTTTATAAAAAAAGATTTTATTAAAAAAATACCAAAACCAAGCAATAATAAAAAAAACAAAATAATTTCTATATAAATAATTATCTTTACAAAAAGATTAGAAATATCTGGCTTTAAAAATCTAAAAAAAATATTTTTTACGCTTCTATTGGCATAATCGGGCAAATTTTTATTTGAATATATAAATATTAATTCTGCGCTATACAAAGAAAAACAAGTTTTAAGCATAGTTATAACGGCATGCTTAGCCGTCAAAAATAAATTTTTTTTACAAATTTTTGCTGAAAATTTTTCTAATAATTTACAATTTTGTATATCACTCAAATCTAAATTTTTAAAATTTTTGGCTAGTAATTTAAACTTATTATCCTGATTAAGTTTTCTATTTTTATATTTATCAAATTTTATATTTAATTTATTTAAAGAATCCATATAAGAAATATTTTTATCTTCAGAATAAATTCGCGCAGCCATATGTTTAAAAAAATGTATACCTGAAAGGGTATGAAAAAATATAAAACTTGTTAATAGATAATTTCTTAAAAGCCACCAAAATACTATTAAAAACCAGCCCAAAAATAAAATTAAACTGGTTTTTATTTTTGTTAAAAAATAAAAACTTGAGCATAGTAAAAGTAAAAACGCTATTATTACCAATTGCTGGCCAACGGGCCTAAAAAGCGAAGTTATGCCTAAAAAAATCCCTGATAAAAAAAAGTGTAAATAATTTGGATTAATAATTTTTTTACAAAAATATATGTTAAAATTTTTTAAAAAAAATATAAAAAAAAGTAATAAAAAAAATATAAATAAAGATTCTGTCATTAAAAGGCCAGAGAATAATACAAAGCCTAAGTGTGTAGCTGAAATTATTGCAGCTATTTTTGCTACCCAAATATTTGGTATTAAAACTAAAGATAAAAAAAATATTAAAATTGGTATAAAACTAGCAATGAAAATTTGAACCCATAAAGCTAATATTTTATCTTTACTAAATATATTTTCAGGTAAAAAATCAAAAACTTTATAACAAGAAGCCAAAAACAAAGAATACCCAGGAACTCTCAAAAAATTTGGAGTTCCTGGGTAATTTGATATTCCGTTACCATTCGATATTTGAACTGCTACATTATGATAAACAAAAGAATCATAATTCCAATAATTATTATTTTTACTTAAAAAACAATAAAAAATTATCGATCGAATAAAAAAAGAAAATATAAATAAAAATATTAAAAATTTTTTATTGTTCTTATTTTTGGCCATAATTTTTTTATGAAACTTTTGGCTCAATAATTGTTGAACTTTGCGTTGTTTGCGTAACTTCTTCAGCTGTAACAGGTGTTATTTCGCGTGGAGTTATTGTAGTAGTAACTGTAGTTGGTACACTAGTAGTTGAAGTAGGTGGCAATGGTGGTTGCTGTAATCCCAAAGCAAAAGCTGTTGCTGCTTCACTTTTATCTCCACAAAGGCAAGTACATCCTGTTTGTTTATTGCAAACACAACCACATCTTTTAAAAATCAAATCACCTATAGCCGTAACTGCTTTAATCCCTAACTCTACCGAGCTACCAATAAATTCAATTAAACCATCCCCACGATCAACAGCTTCTCGAGAAGCAAAAAGGGCATTAGATGAATTTATAGCTCGCTTCAAGCTTTTTTTATTTTCATCAAGAACAAAAAACGTTTTTATGAAAGGTTTTTTTCTAGAATTATTTTCTATATTTAAAAAATTTCTCGAAACAGCTTCAGGAATACTAATTTGTCCACCTGACATATAATCACTGAGTAATTCATTATTACCTTTTAAGTTAACAATTTTAAGATTAGGAAATTTTAAAATTTCACGAGGTAAATGTTGTATTCTATTATTTCTCAAATCAATAAATTTTATTTTATTAATAAAACCTTTATATGGTTTATTTAAAGTATTAAGATAAAGCAAATCTAATATTATTCTTCTTAATGTATTATCATTTAAATAATCATTTAAATATACAAAATTATTAAGAATTATATATTTTCCATCGTATCTTCCTGTGTCTATCAAAAATTTTAAAAAACCTGTTGCTCTTTCATGTTTTTGTAATTCTGTCTCGTTTATATTATTCAATTGATCTGTCAAATCCTGTATGTCTTCCATTGACCTTGCAGCAAAAAAAACAAAAATTGAACAAAAAATTAAAGAAAAAATTTTTTTCATACTCTTCCCCTTAAAAAATTTTTAAAAAGACAACCCTTTACAAATTTTTCTAAAAAATTTAATCCAAAAATCACCTCCTAATATTATAAAAAATGGCTCTAGAGGCAATCTTAATCTTGCAACCCCAGAACCCAACGTTAAAAATAGAAGTAAAAATACAAATGGCAAAACTTTTAGAAGTATACAAAGTATATTTAGACAAAATAAAGAATTTAAAATTTCTAACAAAAAGCCCAGCAAAATAAAAACTAAAAATATAATTTCAAAATATATTAAGAATTTTAAAAATTTGTTATTTGTTTGTGGGAATAAATAATATTTTATTTTGGACCAAAAAGTTGTTGTACCTGTATAAGTTGGCAAAGTTCTTGTATCTATAAATAATAAATAAGAAGAATTTAGACTTACTAATGTTTTTAAAATATTAGTAATAGCATGTTTTGTTGTTATAACAATATTATTTTTTAAATGTTTATTTGCTATTTCTTGAGCTAAATCACACTTTTCTATTTCGCTAAGTTTTTTATTACTTTCTTCTTTTTCTAAAATCAGATTTTCCCATTCTTTTAATAATTTTGTTTTAGATTCACCATGAGTAGTCTTATTTGCAATAGAATCAACTTCTGCAGCAAAATAAGTTAAAAAGTGGTATCCGGGCATAGTATGAAAAAATATAAAACCAGTTAACAAATAATTTCTCAAAAGCCAAGCAAAAACAAGAGGCAACCAACCAGATACTAAACTTAAAATAGCCTTAATTTTTTGAAAAAATTTAAAACTTGAAAAAATAACTAAAAAAATAGCAACTATAATTATAAAATGCCCAACGGGCCTGATAAGCGATGCTAAGCTTAAAAAAATTCCTGACATAAATATTTTTAAAAAACATAATTTTATGTTTTTGTTACAAAAAGTTTTATCACAAAAAAACAGATTAAAACTTGAAAAAAAGAGTATAGAAAATAATAAAAAGAAAAATAAAAACAATATATCTGACATTAATAAACCTGAATGCAATACAAAGCCTAAATTAAACGCAAAAAATATTGATGCTAATTGGGCTAAAAAAATATTATTGGGAAATAAAATAAGAGATAAGAAAAATATTAATATTGGTATAAAACTTGATAATAAGATTTGAAAATAAATAGCCAATTTAATATCGTTTTTAAAAATTTTATAAAACATTGATAAAAACATGGAATACCCAGGAACTCTGTAAAAACTGGGTTTATCATCAGCATCATAAATTCGGTTTTCTTGAGCAATTTTTAATGCCACAGAATCGTATTGATAAGAATCCTGACATACATAATAATTTTTATCTTTATTTAAAAAGAAAATAAAAAATAAACTATTTATTAATAATGATATTAAAAATAATAAGATTAAAAATTTTTTATTATTTTGGATTGAAAAAACCATGAAAGCCACCACTTAAAAGATAAAATTATTAAAAAAACTTCTATGGGCAATCGCATTCGGCTAAAACCGCCAGACAAACCAGTAAATAAAAATAAAAGAATAAATAATAAAATTTTTAATAAAATAAAATTTTGTACAAAATTAAATTTTATTAAGCACATAAAAAAACCAAACAATATAAAAACAAATAATATTATTTCTAAATAAATTATAATTTTTAAAAATATATTATCTGTTTGTGGCAATAAATATCTTTTAAACATGCACCAAATATTATGTTTTTCAGAAAAATAATTTGGATGCTCTCTCTTATTTTCTAACAAAATAATCTCACTAGAATATAAAGATAAACTAGTACGTAAAATATCTGTGAACCAATGTTTTAGCGCAATTATTGGGTATTTTTTAAAAATTTTTATTGCTAAATTTTGCATTATATTGCAACTCTCTATGTCATTAAGTTTACGCCCTAATTTTGTTTCGTGTTTATCAAAGCTCTCTTTTACTTTTTGTTCTATTTTTTGTCTTGATTCTTGGTATGTACAATTATTTGGAATCATACAAACCCGTGTTGCGCTAAAATATAAAAAATGGCCCCCAGGAAGAGTATGAAAAAAGATTTGACCTAATAATAAATAATTTCTTAAAAGCCAGGGGAAAATAATAATAAACCAGCCTAAAAATATTAATATAATTTTTTTAATTTTGTTAATAAATAAATCTTGATTAATAAGTAAAATTAAAATAGATAAAAAAATTAAATAATGTCCAACTGGTCTAATCAAACTGGCCAAACCTAAAAAAATACCCGCCCAAAATAATTTTTTTTTATCAAAAGAAAAAAATAAAATCGCAAATAATAAAAAGAAAAAAATAAAAAGTGATTCAGTCATAAAAAAGCCAGAATATAAGACTAAACCAAGCTGAAAACAACTATAAAGGCTTGATATTTGCGCAAGCAATATATTTGCTGGAAACAAAATTAAAGATAAAAAAAATATTAATATTGGTATAAAACTTGCAAGTAAAACTTGTACCCATAAAGCTAAAACTTTATTTTCACCAAAAATTTTATAACAAGCTGCTAAAAACAAAGAATAACCAGGCAATCTATAGAAACTTGGATTTTGACCATCTGCAGATATTTTACAATTTTGAGCAATATTTTGGGCAATTAAATGATATGTATTTGAATCTATCTGCCAATATTTTTCGTTTTTACTTAAATAAAATTGAAAAATAAAAGCTCTAATAAAAAAAGAAATTAAAAATAAAAGTAAAATAAATTTACTTTGTTTCATGATATTCTTTTTCAGTATTTACTGCCCAAATATTATCTTTAGTTTTAATACCATTAATAATATTGCCTACTGCCTGCATAGCAGAAAGCATAGAGTGATCCATATTGTTATATCTATGCATGCCATTACGCCCAATTAAAAATAAATTTTCAATTTTATCTAAAAAATTTTTAATAACATCAAAATTATTATACGTTCCAAAATATGCTGGATATGTTTTTGGCATTCTGATAACTACACTATCTATTACATCTTCTTTTTCTATAAAACCAATTTTGCATAACTCAGATATGGCAAAATTAATAAAATCTTGATTTTGCATAGACCACAGATCATCACCTTGATTACAAAAATATTCCAAACCAAGCCAAATTTTATCTTGATCTTTAACCAGATAAGGGCTCCAGTTATTAAAAATTTGTAATCGCCCTACTTTTACATCTCGTTCTTGAATATAAATCCAGTTATCTGGAATAATTTTGTTTTCTTTTGTTTTTATCTTTAATTTATTTAACAACAAGCCTACTGTCATAAAATCGCGATATTCAAGACCAGTAGCAATTTTTTTTACGTTTTGATCTATATTTTTATTAAAAGCAGCAATTAAATCTTTGATGGGCATACTAGAAATTACATAATCAGATTCAATATCAAAAACTTGATCTAAATTTTTATTTTTAATTTTTACAGAAGTAATATTATTTAAACTATTTTTAAGACCAATAACTTCATGATTTAAATAAATTCGACCACCTAAATCTCTTATTTTATATGCAACGTTTTCCCACATCTGACCAGGCCCAAATTTAGGATACATAAATTTTTCTATCAAAGTAGTTTCTATATTTTTTTGTTTAATATCTTTATTTTTTACAAAAACAGATTTAATTGCGTGGGCTATGGCTTTAGAAATAGACAAACCCCTAATTCTCTGAGCACCCCAACTTGCATCAATTCTATTGCATGGCACACCCCAAACTTTATAGGTATAATCTTTAAAAAAAGTTTCATAAAGTTCATTACCAAATCGATTTACAAAAAAATCTTGTAAAGTTTTTTCAGATTTTATTGGCAAAAATTTCACTTTTAAATAACTTAAACCAATTTTTGTAACTCTTAAAAAACCAAGATTTTTTAATGTCGATAAATTTAAAGTTATTGGATAATTAAAGAATTTTCTTAAAAAAAAGATTCTTGATAATCTGTTTCTAATTAATAAAATATTATCTTTATTATATAAACTTTTTTTATTATCTTGTTCAGATTCTAAAATTAAGAATTTTTTCCAAAAATCCAAAACTTTATCTGATTTGGAAAAAAACCTATGACCACCAATATCAATTCTATTACCTTTATAATTTATAGTTTGCGATAAACCACCAATATTTTCTGACATTTCATATATGATTGGTTTAATATTAGTTTTTTTCAAAAGCTCGTAAGCTGCAGTTAAACCCGCAGGTCCTGCTCCTATTATTACTACTCTTTTATTATTCACAAAAAACTCTATTTAATTTAAAATTTCTCTTCCACCACCGCTACGTGCAAGCTTATCAGCAACAATGCTGACGCGTGTAGCATCAATAATTCTTTGAACCGGTATAGGCGATTTACCATTTAAAGTTTTTGCTGCAGATACAAATTCTTCTAATATTTTGCCATGCCCTTTATCTGGGTAATAAACTTTTTGATTAAATGTTACAGGCAAGCCGTAACCTTTTAAAATTTTATAGTCATCCATAACTATAGATTTCCCATCAAAAAAGACTTCCATGCGTTCTTTTCCAACTCTTGTATTTCCAATAGAAGTATAGGTTAAAGAGCAACAAGAACCATCGCTCATGCTCAATTGTATAACAACATTATCATTTGCCATTAAATCAGTTCTTGAGTGGTGCATAGATTCAACAGAAACTATATTTGGTCTTGCATCAGTTAAAAAACAAAATAATTCAAAAATATGACACGCTTCACCAACAATTCTTCCACCATGAAAAGTGGATTGTATCCAATGATCTTTTGAAATAAAACCAGAATTC
>JAIPGX010000006.1 GCA_021735465.1 Candidatus Babeliales bacterium
AATCATCTTTATTTGTATGAATAGGGATTGCTAGGTTTTCTATAATACAAAAAGAACCCTGATCTGGCAAAATAAAATCAAAATCATTACTAACCTCTAATAGCTTTTTAGCAAAAGCACTAGAAGAAACTGCCATTGGTACAATATTAGCTAAAAGATAATATTGCAAACTCCCACTCATATAAATTTCTACCCATCTTTTTTGTTCTATTAAAATATTTTTTATATATTCTAATTCTTCGTTAGTTAAATTCTGTGATTTATTTAAAAGATAATTTGAAGTTAAATAAACAACTTCTCTAGGCGTATCTGGCATGCATATTTTATAGGTAAAAACAGGTTTCTTAAAAATAAAATCCCAATTTATATTTTTATAATTTTCGAAGACTTTTCTTTTAAACACAATGCCTTCCACTGACCAGGCAATGGGAATACTATAATTATTTTCAGGATCAAAATACAAATTCAAAAAACGAGAATCCAAATTGGCAAAACTATCTATTCTTGATTTATCTATTTTCTTTAATAAATTTTCTTTACGTAGAATTTCGATTGCATAATCAGAGCTTGTTATTAAATCATAACCAGCACCTTTATCTATTTTTAATTTTGCAATCAACTCTTCATTGCTATCAAAATATTTTAATCTAACAGAAATACCAGTTTTCTTTTCAAAATTTTTTACAACCGACTTTGGAATCATATCAGTAAATGTAAAAACATTTATAACTCTTGATGGCTTAAAAAAAAAATTATAAAAATTAGACAGGTAAAGAAAAAATAAAATTGTAAAAAAATAAAACAATATAATTATAATTTTAGGTAAAAATTTGCGCTCAAATTTCTTAATTTTTTCATTACTCATTTGATATTATCCTGTCTACAACTTTAAATGAACAGACTAATAAAACCAATAAACTACTTATAACCAATAAGAGCGTAGACACTGCATTTATTGTAGGGTCAATCCAAGTTTTTATCATAGAATAAACATAAACAGAAAGAGTTTGAACGGTGGGGCTAGAGCAAAAAAATGCTATTAAAAAATCATCTAAAGATAGAGTAAATACTAATAATGCCGATGCAATCAAAGATGGTTTTAACAAGGGCAAAACAATTTTAATAAAAGTTTGCACATAACCTGCACCCAAATCTAAAGAAGCTTCTGTCAATAAAGGATCTATTTCAACAAATCGCGATCTAATTATAGGAACTGCAAAACCCAATCCTATAATAGTATGCCCTACTATTAAGCTTGCGTATCCCAACGGTATTTTTAAAAAAGAAAAAATACTCAATATGCATATAGCCAAAATTATATCTGGCAGCACTATATTTACATAAAAAATATTATTTAAAAAAGAATTTTTCCACCAGCGTCCCCCCAAAACCAAACTTGTAGCAAAAAAAAGACTCAAAATTGTGGAAGAAAATGCAACAATCAAAGATACCATTAAAGCTCTAATTATTTCTGGTGAATTAAACAGGTTAAAATACCATTTTAGAGAAAATCCTGTCCATCGTATACTGACGCTAGATTCATTAAAAGAAAACAATATTAAAACAAAAATAGGCAAATACAAAAATAAATAAGACAACACAATAAGTAAAGTAGGCAAAAATTTAGCTAATTTTTTTCTATTACCAATATTTTTTTCTTTATTCATAACTCCCCCATATTTTTTTTGTCTTAATAAATTTTATTACAAAGCTATAAGCAAAATAAAAAAATACAAAAAATATCAATAAAATTAAGATACCAATAAACGCTAATGCCGCACCACTGGGCCAGTCGCGTGTCATTAAAAATTTATCTACAATCAAAGATCCCCAAAAAACCTTTTTACCTCCACCCAATAAATCAGGAACAGCAAACTCTCCAAATGCAGGAATAAAAACTAATAAGAATCCCGCCACTATTCCTGTACTTGATAATGGCAAAACTACTTTTTTAAATGTTTGAAATTTGTCAGCACCCAAATCAGCGGAAACTTCTAATAATCTTTTATCCATTTTTTCTAAAACCGTATAAATAGGTAGAATCATAAAAGGCAAATAACAGTAAACCATACCTACCATAATTGCAAAATAATTATTTAAAAAATGCGTAGAGCTTGAAATTATACCTAATTTATAAAGAATAATACTAAATGGACCATTTTTCTGTAATAAAAAAATCCAGGCATAAACTTGCACAATAAAACTCGTCCATGATGGCAAAATTAAAGAAAAAAGTAAAAACGTTTTAAATTTTTTTACTTTCATAGATAAAAAATACGCGACAGGATAAGCAACAAATAAACAAATTGTTGCAGTAAAAAGAGCTAAAACAAAGGAATTTGCTATAACCCCAAAATAAATATTTGTTAATAAATTAACATAACTAGATAATTTGAAATCTAAACTCTGAAAAAAAAGAATAAACAACGGTATATAAATAAAAAAAATTTGCCAAATTAGCGCTGGACAAGCAAAAACAAATGGCAAATTTTCTCTAAATATTCTTTTTAAAACATTCATCAAAAAGCCTTGCAACTAATGATCCAACAAAGTAACATTCTCTTTTTGAAAGTATAAATTTACTTGATCGTAATAGTCTATTTCTTGCTGAGGAAAATGTTCTTCATTTTGTTCAAACACTGTTAACATTTTTCCATTTCTTAATCTTACATCATACTGAGTAGAACGACCATAGTAAATTATGTTATTAACTTTTCCTACCAAATGATTAGAAAACTCAGTAATCTCTTTTTTGCTTATAAAAATTTTTTCTGGTCTAATTCCCATGAACAACCTACACCCAGGAATCAACCAGTCTTTTTTTATAGGAGTAAAAACAAAAAATCGTCCAAGCTCCTCTACTTCAACAAGCATTTTGTCATCTTGCACTCTTAAAACGCCTTCCAAAAAATTTGTACTTCCAACAAAACTTGCAACAAATTTAGAAGCTGGAAATTCATAAATTTCTTTAGGAGTTCCCATTTGCTCAATATTACCCTCTAGATTCAATATAGACATTTGGTCGGCAACTGTTAATGCCTCAAATTGATCATGTGTAACATATAAAAATGTAGTTTTTAATTTATCTTGTAAATTTATAAGATCTATTAAAACTTTTTCTTTTAATCTTGGATCTAGTGCTGCCAAAGGTTCATCTAAAAGTAAGACATCAGGCTCACTGACAATTGCTCTTGCAAGAGCAACCCTTTGTTGTTGACCACCAGAGAGACTATTAATAGATTTTGATTGAAACCCTAAAAGCCTTACAGTCTTTAAAACATCGTTAACTTTTTCTAGTATGACATTTTCTTTTAGTTTTTTTAATCTTAAACTATAAGCAACATTTTCAAAAACTGACAAGTGAGGGAAAAGGGCATATTGCTGAAAAACTGTATTGATTTTTCTTTTATATATAGGTTCATAAGTGATATCTTGGTCGCCCAAATATATTTTACCAGAATCTACAGTTTCAAAGCCTGCTAATAATCTTAATAAAGTAGTTTTTCCACAACCACTTGGTCCTAATAAGGCAAAAAATTGTCCGGCAGGAATAGTCAAATTGAGTTTATTTAAAATCAACTCTCCATCAAAAGACTTTGTCACATTTTCAAATCTGATTTGCCTCACCGAACCACCCTTTATATATTCATTTATTGTTTGAGTTTATTATTTATTTACTTCTTTACCATCTTTGGCGCTAAAAACAGTAGTTATACTATTAGCATTGCATGCAGGATAAATATTATTAAGACAATTGGTATGACCTGTTTTTAAACTTTTTTTATTAAATTTTGCAAATATCATTGGAACTACTATATCAGAAAAAGTGCACGGAACCAAAACTGCCGCAATTAAAAATATAAAAACAACTCCCATTTGTTTATGCCAATCAGAAAATCCAAAACTTACAAGATATAAAATGGATGCCATCGAACTTATAAAAATATGCAAAAAATGAAAGCCTTGCGAATAAAAAAGTTGTTTATTAATATCATGGCCACTCATAATCCAACCATTAATCATGCCTATAATTAAAAAAATACTAACAGTTTTTATATGGTGAAAAAAACACCAGTGTAATTCCATATCTATACCAAGAACAGTGCCGCCGACATAAGGCAATAATGCATCTGAAGTTGTACAAAAAATTGCAGGTACTAAAAAACCAATCAAAATACCAAGTCCTACGTTTTTAGAATATCTTCTAAAAGTTAACATTGTTCCTGTTCCGGCAAATAATAAATGTAAAAAATGAAAATTATGAAATAATCTGTGGGCACCCTTTAAATTACTTCCAGAAACATCAAAATAACCCAAAAAACTTAATACTATCATAGAAAATGCAACTGAAAATATTGCAATAGGCAAATGACAATAAATTTCATCTTTTATATTACTGTGTCTTTCTAATATTGCATGACTATGATCATGGTTATCACATAAATCTTTTTTACACATAATGATTCCCGAATTTAATTATTTATTTATTTTTTTTTCGTTCAAAAGACTTCAAATATCTTTTTCTAAGCCTAATAGATTCAGGCGTAATTTCAATAAGCTCGTCATCATTAATCCATTCAAGAGCTTCCTCCAAAGTCATAATTTTTGGTGGTGCTAATTTTACCGTATCATCAGAACCAGATGCTCGCATATTTGTTAATTTTTTCTTTTTTGCAGGATTAACATCAATATCATTTTCTCTATTATGCTCACCAACAATCATACCTTCATATACATTAACTGTTGGACCAACAAATAAAGTTCCTCTAGGTTGTAAAGCATCTAAAGCATAGGCTGTAACAGCTCCATTTTCCATAGATACCATCGCACCGTTAATTCTTTCCGTTATATCACCAACAAATTTTTCATAATCGAAAAATCTATGATTTAAAAGGCCGGTACCTCTTGTTGCGGTCATGAATTGACTTCTATATCCAATCAAACCTCTTGCTGGAATTTTAAATTCTAATTTCAATTTATTTTCACCATAAGGCGTCATTTCTTGTAAAATAGCTTTTCTTGTGCCCAAACCTTCCATGACAACACCCTGATACTCTGCACCAACGTCAATAGTTAATAATTCAAATGGTTCACACTTTTTTCCATTAATTTCTTTGTATATTACTTCTGGCGCTGATACTTGAAATTCATAACCTTCACGACGCATTGTTTCCATCAAAATACCCAGATGCAATTGACCTCTTCCTGAAACTTTAAATGTTTCTGGTGAATCTGTGTCTTCAACTCTAAGCGCAACATTAGTTTTTAATTCTTTGTATAATCTATCTCTTATTTGCCTAGAAGTTAAAAATTTACCCTCTTTACCAGAAAATGGTGAATTATTTACTGAAAAATAAACAGATAAAGTTGGTTCATCTATAGCTACATAACTTAATGGCTTTGGTTTATCAACATCACAAATCGTAGTGCCGATGGTTACCTCACCTTCAAATCCAGCAACAGCTACAATATCACCAAATCTCGCAGCTTCAACTTCCTTTTTAGCTAAACCTTCAAATTGATATAATTTAGTAATTTTTGTAGGGTTGCTTACTTTATTATCTTTGCAACAAATAATTTGTTTGCCAAAATTAATTTTTCCATTAAATATCCTGCCAATTCCTATACAACCAACATAGTCAGAGTGATCAATACTTGTTATTAAAAGTTGCAAGTCTTCATCTTTTTGAACCGGTGCAGGTACATTGCTTAAAATCAAATCAAATAATGGCTGCATATTCCCAGATCTTGCATCTGGATTATCTGAAACGTAACCATTTTTGGATGAACCATACAATACTGTAAAATCTAAATGTTCTGCTTCTATTGCAATTTCCAAAAATAAATCATGTATTTCGCTTTCTACTCTTTGCACATCAGCATCTTTTCTGTCTATTTTATTAATTAAAACCATTGGTTTTAAATTTAACGCTAATGCTTTTTGCAATACAAATCTAGTTCCTGGCAATGGCCCTTCAGCAGCATCAACAAGCAACAAAAACCCTTCAACCATTTGCAAGGTTCTTTCAACTTCCCCACCAAAATCCATGTGGCCTGGAGTATCTACTATATTGATTTTTGCTTGAGGCAAACAAATGGCGGTATTTTTTGCGGTTATTGTAATGCCTCGTTCTTTTTCAATATCACCCGAATCCATCAATCTATCTACATTGGTTTGATCTTTTGCCAAAAATGTACCAGATTGTCTTAACATCTGATCTACTAATGTAGTTTTTCCATGATCAACGTGAGCAATAATTGCTATATTTCTTATATCTTCTCTTTTTTCGTTCATTTCTTTACCTAATTTTCTAAAAAACTTTAAAAATATTTCGGGGTAAATATAAAATAATATTAAATAATAAAATCCCTAAATACCCCAATTCCCAAATAATAATGATGTTTTTATCATACCAAAAAACAAAATATTTTCAATAAGAAAAATTCTTTGATTTGTTGCAATTTTTATAACACTTTAAAATAAACAATAAACTTCTAGATCCTCATATTTAGAAAATTCTTGACATAATTGCTCTGAAATAATCTTTCTTGAAAGATATATTTTTTTCAAACTAGGACAATATCTTAAGAGTTGCATTATAACATGCTCACTGACATTATCACAACCAGAAAATGCGATGCTCTCTAAAAATCTACAATTATGTGCAATTTCATTAATCGCTTGATCTGTAATATTAATACAACCACTTAAACTTATATCTCTTATATTACTAACAAAAGTAGTAAAATTATCGGCATTAATATAATAATAAGCCTTACAATTTTTAACTAAAGATATAATCGATTGATCTGTAATTTTATCACAACAAGAAAAATCGATTTTTTGTAAAAACTTACAATTTTGAGCAAAAGCCAAAACAGTAGAATCTGTAATCTGATCACAAAATCCAAAATTTATTGATTTTAAATTTTTACAATATTCTGCAATTTTGCAAAAACCATAATCTGTAATAATTATAGGATCCGAATACCCAACAATTTTTTTGCATGGGGCTAACAAAGTAATTGATTGAAGTTTCTTACACTTTTGAACAATTTTTTCAATTTGAAGATCGCTTAAATTTATTCCTAAAAAACTTAAATTTTCATTGTTAATTTCATCAATTTGATCCAAATTTTCTAATATTTCTCTTTCAGACAAAATTACAGATTCTCCTATTTGCATAGAATTTAGACTAAAAAACCAGAAAAATATAATTATATTCATCAGAATTCTGTTTATTTTCATGACCCTCTTCCCTAAAAAATTGAAAATAAATAAAGATCTTAATTGTTTATTTTTTAAGTATTTTACAAAAAAATGCAAAAAAAATGCAAAATCTTTGATTTTATTTTATTAATTTTATTTCAATTTGACATTATTTCTTGAATAGATACTATAAAAGTAGTAATTACAAAAAAATATTTAACAAACTAGTGAGGAGTTTTTATGAGTTATTTAAAAAATATCATTTTTATTTTATTTTCAGTTTTTTTTAATTTATCTAACATTAACAATATTCAAGCAATGGAAGATCGCGAGTATTCCGAGCGCGAATATTCTGTGCGTGAGTATTCTGTTGCTAATCATGATACAGAATCTTCAATACATGATACATCTGAAATAGACCAGGTCGGTATTTCTTTGAATCTTCGTATAGAAAATTTTATATTAGATCTAACAAGATTAAATTCAAGTGATGATATATTTGAAGAAAAAATCGAAGCATCTATGTTCAACTTTATAAATTCAGAAGACGTTAGAGATAAAGCTTTAACTAATCTTTTAGACTTAATATTAACAAAAAGCAACAATCCAAATACCATTAAAGATAGAATACTTGAAGTATGTAACACATGTACTGAATACGAAAATACGCCATTTATATCAGATAGAATAGAATTGGTAAAAAATTTATTATTTCGAGAAGATATAATAAAAAAACAGCAAGATATGATGGATAATTGGCTAGCAGCTCCAATGATCTTAAAAGAAACACCATACGATTCAGAAAACCAACCTGAACTAATTTTGATGTTAATTGATGCAATAAAATCTCGTGATTTTGAACGTGTAAGGGGAATTTTAGTTAGTATTTCAGCTATAATGCATGCATGTATAAAACCAGAAAAATTGCTAAATTTATTTGAACACTATACAAATTTTGCGGGACCATTTACGGATGGATATAAATATTTTGATGCAAATATCCATAGAATTCTTGAAAATGCATTGCATCCTGAAAATTGTAAAATAAGCCGAATATATTCAGCAAATACTCTTCGTGCCATAAAAGAAAGATTTGGAGCAATTTATAGTCATACAGAAAACAAAGAAATACTTAATATTATTCAGCAAATTAATATTTTAATTGCAAATGCAATTCCAGAAATTCAAAAAACTCAAGTAAACGAAATTATTGTTCTATTTTATAGCTCTTATGAAGATCAATATGCAAATATTTTAGAAGAATTTGAAAAAAGATTTATATATCAATTATAAATGTTGCGTTAGCAACTTTAATATATGAAACTTAAAGATAAATAAAGTTGCATCATGCGATGCAACCTTATTTATTAATCAAATTAAATAAAACTAATTTTATGCAACAGAATTTAAAACTTTGTAAGCGTTTGCTAAAACTTTAGGATTAAAGCCCTTTAATTTCAAAAGATCCAATGCAATTTTTTGATATGGATTACTTTTTTTTTGAAACTGTGTTTACAGCCAAATCTGTATTTGTAGCAACACTATTCGGCTCAGCAAAACTTGTGCCAGAAATAACAAAATTAAAACCAAACCGCAAACAAATAAAAGTCCCAATTTAATCTTTTTTGATATAAATTTATGCAATATATTAACGAAAACAAAAAAAATTTATAAATCAACTGAACCCGTATGGGGTGCGCCAAGGCTATGGCGGGCAGGCTTTTCGTTAGCCCAGCCCGTAAGCGCTGGGTCTAAAAAAATATTTTAATTTTATATCAAAAAGCTTGTCCAAGAGTTAAATACCAGGCATAAGAAGAATCGCCTGTCAATCTATTTTTCCATTTCCATCCAATATCAAATCTCAATGAACCAATAGGAGTTTGATACCTAAAACCAAAACCAGAAGCAGGATACCAACTGCCTTTAAACCCACTAAATCCAGTTTGACTCAAAACCCCAAAATCTTGAAAAAGCACCCCACCAAATGCTTTATAAATTGGAAATCTAATTTCTAAATTAGCATTTATCATAGAACTGCCACCCTGAATTGTATACAATTCTTCGATAGTTCCATCAGGACTTGTTTTATACCAAACACCAAGTGGAGGTATAGCGTCTTTCTCATATCCCCTAACAGAATATGGCCCACCTAAAAAAAAGCGTTCTACTGGTTCAATTTTATCAAACTGTTGTCTAAATATATGACCGAAACGAAGTCTTACGCCAAAAATTATATTATCAAAAAATGGGTAAAATAAAGATTGTTCAAACATCAATTTAGCAGTGACTTCTCCAACATATTCAGGAACCATAAATTTTAAAGCAAAAAAAGTTAAGCTGCCTTTTTTAACATTAATTTTGTCATCAAGCTTATCCATAACAAAAGTAGGTTCTATAAAAAAATATGGCAAAGTCTTGTTAATCATGCCAGAATCAAAATTTAAATTACCTCTAACTTTTTGAGTATTAACCCATTCGTTACCCAAATTTAATCCTAAAAAATGATCATTTTTATATTCGCTATTTAAACCCATAGAAAAACCATTAGTCAAAGCCTGAAAAGCAGAGCCACTATTACCAATTTGTACTGGATGAATAAATTTATTTGAGTATGCTTTTAATTTTCCCATTAAAAAAAAATCATCAAAAGACAAACCAAATGGATTAGGCTGCTGATAATCAAAATTTATTTTTCTTTCAAATCTTGTAAAATCTGCGTTTAACTGCAACTTGTCTGCATTGTTTGTCACGTTTTTAAACACAATAGAACCGCCGGCAGCATAAGTAGATTCTCTTTTAAACAAGAAATTTTTACTGGTTAAAAAATAACCTAACCTTAATCTTGCCTGAATAGGGTCATCGTCTATTAGATTTAATATTACTGGTTGTTTTTTTTCATTTTTGTTTTTGGATACTTTATATTGTCTTAACTGCACATGTTTAAAAATATCAAGTTTTTTCAAGCTACTTCTAGTAAGATCAAGTTTTTTTTTATCCCAAGACTCACCCTCTTTAAATCTTAATTCTTTTAAAATTCTTTTGAAAGGTAATTTTGTATTGCCGCGTATCAAAATTTTACCAAATTTAATTTTCGGTCCCAATTTAATTTTCCAATACACATGAACATGTACTGAATCTGTATTTAAAGAATTTGCGTCAGTTTTTAATTCAGGGTAAACATCAACGTACCAGTATCCCTGATTTTGAAAATATTTTATCAAAAAACTTTTTTGTTCTTGAAGCCACGAGTAATTAAAATGTATTGAATTTTCTTTTTTTTCAAAACAATATTTTTTAAAAAAATTTTCTTTTTCTAAAAAATCAAAATTCTCTATTTTAAAGCCACCCCAAAACCTTTGAATGCCAGTATTTATATTTAAAATAATTGAATATAAATTTTTTTCTTGTGTCTTAACAAACTCTTTTTTTTTTATTTCAAAATCCCAAAAGCCATTAGATAAATAATGATTTTTTAAATTTTCTATAGCTTCTTCTAAAAGTTTTTCATCAAATTGTTTTTTATTAACTAAATTATTAAAAAACAAATTATTTTGTTCACTTAAATTTGTTTGAACATTTTTTAAAATTACATCTTTAATTAATATTGGCTCACCTTCTTTTATTTCAAAAAACAAAGCTCCATTTTTATCCTGTTTATATGTAATTGAAGCTTTCCAATAACCCTTTTTACGGTACTCAAATATTAAATGTTGCGATATAATTTCAGGAATAAAAAGCCAATCAGGAAAATCCTCTCCCAAAATATCTTCTTTTATCTGTTTTTCTGTAAAAACAGTATTTCCACTAAAATGCAAAATTTTTCTTTTGCCCAACTTTATATTAAATATAATATTTACTTTATGAGTAGTTTTGTTTATTAATCTTTTTGCAGAAATATGACAACTTAAAAAAGATTTTTTTTTAAAAAACTTCCTAATAATATTAACTTGTCTATCTATTAATTTTTTAGAAAATTCTTTTCCTAATAATCTGTTACCAATTTTGCGTATTAAGCTATTTTTAAATTTATGTATATTTTCTTGAACAATATCTTTTTGATTTTTGTTACTATGAATTTGAAAATCTACTTTATTTATTATAAAACATTTATTTTTTTTAATTGAAAGTCCGACTGTAATTATTTTATTTGCTTTTCTATAAATTAATTCGTCATCAACTTCACAATTAAAAAAACCATTATCATGCAAATAATTTTCTATTTTTTTTATAGATTCTTCATGCACAGAAATTTCAAAAGCATCACCGGGTTGTTGTAAATATAAATTTAAATACTGATCTCTATCAAACCAAATATTTTTAAGTTCAACTTTTTTAAATATCCAATTACCAAAAAGATTAAAATTTATAATTTTACCTTCTGAAATTTCTGAAATTTCAATATCAATTTTACTAAATCTTTTTTTGGCCATTAAATTTTTGTAAGCTCTAAAAATATCTTTTGCCTTAAAAAAATTTCTTTCTTTCAGATCCGTTAAATACAAAAATTCTTCTTTTGAAAATGGCACATCAGAACTAAATGTTAATTTGCTTAAATAAAAAACATCATTCGTTTCTTTTAAATCTAATCTTTCATTTATTTCAGCAAAAACACTTTTATAATCAAACTCATTATTACTATTGTTTTGAGAAGAAAAAACAAAAAAAATAAAACTTAAATTTAATAAATTAAATAAAAAAATTAGTAAAAATTTGTTTTTTAAAAACACCTGTTGCTCCAAATACTAAAAAAGTCTCTTTAAATATTTTTACAATAATAAAAAGAGACTTTTTTTAGTTTTTTGTCAATAAAAAACTAAATCTTTACGAAATATCCTTTATCTTGTAGATTTATTTTTGATTTAGGCCCTATCGTCTAATGGTTAGGACATCGCCCTCTCACGGCGGCAATAGGGGTTCGATTCCCCTTAGGGTCACCAACTATTTAAGATTCATTAACACCAATAACTCTAAAGACCCCCCTAAAATCTCTTTCTGGAACCATGGGGGTAACAGCAACATTTTCGATTTTAGTCTGTTTTGAACCTTCATATACAAAATCAAGAAAATCATCCAATTTATCCGAAATGCCACAGGCAAGTATAAGAACACTGCTATCTGATTGATTTTGAATTGTACCTTCTACACCCAACTTAGTTGCATGTTTTTGAAGAAAAGATCTATAACCTACTCCCTGAACTTTTCCAATTACCTTAATTTTAAGGCATTTTCTCATAAAAACTCCTCTCCTTTTTCTTTTTTTTTAAAAAAATATTTTAGAATGGCGTAAATCTATCAAAAGATTTATTCATTTGTCAAAATTATACTTATTTTTTTTTTAAATTAGATTTTTATAAAGATTTATATGTTCGCTTACCATAAAATTATTCTGAAAAGAATTCAGATCATCAATAGAATTTTGCATTCGAATTTTAAGATTATTATCTTTAGCTAATAAAACTATTTTTTCTGCTAAATTTCGCCAATCGCCAGAATTGACTAGAAAACCATTTTTACCATCAATAACAACCTCAGGAATTCCTGCAATATTATATGATAAAACAGGCAACTTGCTCAGGCGAGCTTCTATTATTGAACAAGGCAAGCCTTCCCACAAAGAGCTCATAGCAAACAAATCCCATTTTTTCATAAAATCAGCTACATTATTTTGCCAACCTAATAATTCTATTTTATCTTGCATATTATTTTCTTGAATCCAATTTTCTATAGGCTCTCGTAAAACACCATCGCCTATAATTTGTAAAAATATATTTGGGCAAGAAGCATAAGCAAGCTTAAAAGCTTTTAACAAATCAAAAAGATTTTTTTGAGGTTTAAAACAAGAAACTGAGCCTATAAGAAATTTATTTTGCACCAAGCACTGAGTTTTTGATGCAGTATAAAACTGCTCCCAATCTACCGCTGCACGAATAATAGAACTTTTTTTTAAAAATTTTGGAAATAATTTTGCACCAATTTTTTGATCATTATAAGAAACACAGACATAATGTGTAGTAATAAATGCAGTTATGTATTCTAAAAAATACATAATACACCAAGCAAATTTACTTTGATAATCATGAAAACCAAAACCATGTACCGTATGAACTCTATTCTTAACTCGCGCAAAAAATGCTGCCCACCTCCCCAATATTCCAGCTTTTGTGCTATGCGTATGAACAATTAAATCAGGAAAACTTTTTTTTAACTTTCTAAGTCTAGAAATTATTTGAAAAAAAGTTTTTAATTCTAGAAATAAAATTTTAAGACCAATCTCTCTTTTAAAGCTATCTAATAAAAAAACAGATTCATATTTTTTTACCTGATCAATAAGTACACCTTGATTTCCAGAAATAAGACCTGCAAAATTAGATTCTTTTTTCAAACCTTCGATTAAAGACAAGCAAACTTTTTGGGCACCCCCTAATTCAAGTTTTGTCAAAATATATAAAACATGAACTTTTTTGCTACTCATAATCTCTCCCACAACACTATCTAACTACCAAAAATATAGCGATTAATAATGCATAAATTGCGTTAGATTCTATAAAAGCTTGTGCCAAAATCGTAGTTCTAAATAAAATAGAATAATTTTCTGGCTCAAGAGCAATTTGATAACAACTCTTAGATGCAACTATGCCTGCAGAAGTTGATGTACCAAGCGCCCCAAGCCCAATAGTAATTCCAGCGATCAAAAAATTAATTGTACCTGCAAAAGAATTTAATATTGATATTGGCATATAAATTATAAATATTGAAATTAAAAGACAAAAAATCAAAGGAGTTTCTATAACAGCTTGATTAATGATTGAAAAAGTAAAAATTTTATTATACGCATTTTTGTTAAGCCCAGCAGATCTGCAAGAAGCACTTGCAAAAACTCCTTGACCAATACATGGACCAATGCATCCTAAGGTAATACAAATGCCGGCAGCAAAAAGTTTTATGCCACCCAAAAATGTAAGACTTTCCGAAAAGTTAGCTCTAATAATTAAAGATATAATAAAAGCAAAAACAACAGCTGTTTCTATGATAGACTGAGACAACAACATCAAAGTTAAAATTTTTTGACTAAAAAATGGCTGAACAGACATAGCAGTACACGCAGATTTAACTGCAAAGCTAGAACTAATACTTATAGCAGTTGATGCAACACCTATCGCCAAAGCAATACCAAGTTCTGCTATTGCAATTGGCATTGTAATTTTAAAACCTCCGCCAAATAGCATCAATAATGAAATAACAAGAGCAAGGATAATACCACTTTCAACAAAAGCTAGCCCCATTACCATTGCACGAAAAATATTATCTCTTCCATTTTTTTGCCGAGACAAAGCTTTAATGGCACCAAAAGCGCCAATACCTTGACCGATTCCAGTTCCAAAAGATCCCAATGCTATCGCTAAACCTATAGCAGAATAATGCAAAAAATATGGCATTAACATAAAAATTTACCTTTAAGCTAATTCACCTTCTTGACCAAGCGCAACGGACAAATATGTAATAGTTAACATGGTCTAAACAAATGATTGTATAAAGCCTTCAAAGATACCAAAAAACATTTGAAGACCTGCAACAGAAAATGTCAAAACCAATAGTGATTTAAATAAAACATTTAATAATTTATATCTTTTTAAATCAACTAATTTAGTAGCAATAAAATATGAAATTAAAACTAAACTACAAAAAATAATAAAATAAAATTTATAATTAGATAAAAAAATTAATAAAATAGAAAAAATTATAGCACCACCCAAAATATTACCAAAAAGACGTAAAGACATTGATGCAATTTTTGCTAATTCACCAATAACATTTAATGGCAACAATACAAAAAATGGTTGAGTGAACTCTTTTAAAAATTCTAAAAATCCATGCTTTCTAATTTTTTGGTATTGGACATAAAAAAAACTCATAGATCCTAAAGCAAAAGTTGTATTTAAATCTTTTGTTGCCTCATCCATAAATGGTAGTATACCTATAATACAACATGCTAATGTAAAAAAGAAAATAGTTGAAACAAAACTAAAATACTCATATTTAAAATGTCCGCCAAAAGATTCTTTGCACAAACTGTTCAAAAAACTTACAGATTGCTCTAAAACTAAAGCCGCTGGGTTTAACTTTTGTTTTAAAAAATATCTAAGCATTAAAATAAAAGAAAAAAGAAGAAACATTGCAATCCATGTATAAATCAATGTTTCTATGTTGATTCCCCAAAATTCACCCTTTAATCCTAAAAATTCAAAAGGTTTTACAACCTTTTCGCTAAAAATCTCAATTTTCATCTTTTATCCTGCTAAAAAATTTAATATTCAGCAAAATCAAACTCCAAAAAGCAATTATAAAACCCAAAAGAGTTGTTACAACATTCATTCTAAACTTAAAGATTAAAAATGCAAAAATAGTTAAAAAAATTATATGGCTTACCCCCGAAAAAATAATATATTTAAAAATATAATTCTTATATTCTGTTTTTTCGGAAAACTTTTTTAACTTATTAACAAATAACAAAGAATATATAGCTCCAAAAATTAGGCCTATAAAAAAACCTGTTAGTAACATAATTTGGGACCCTATTTTTTACCAAGTAATAAAAATTCTTTCAAAACTGTATCAGGGGTCAAAGACATAGAATCTATTCCAGCTTCAACCAAAAATTCAGCTAAATCAGGATAGTCGGATGGAGCTTGACCACATATACCTATTTTTTTATTATTTCTTTTTGCGCCATCAATTGCCATTTTTAAAAACATTTTTACAGCTTTATCTCTTTCATCAAAAAGATCTGCAATCAAGCTAGAATCTCTATCTACAGCTAAAGTTAGTTGAGTTAAATCGTTTGAGCCAATAGAAAATCCATCAAAAATTTTACTAAAATCATCAATTAATAAAATATTAGATGGCACTTCACACATCATGTAAATTTCAAGATTATTTTTACCCTGCGTTAATCCATATTTTTGCATTAATTCTATTACTTTTTTAGCCTCTTTTACTGTACGCACAAATGGGATCATAAGTTTTACATTAATAAATCCCATTTCGTCACGAATCTTTTTCATAGCTAAAACTTCTAATTCAAATGCTGCCTGATACATTTTATTGTAATATCTGGAAGCGCCTCTAAAGCCTATCATCGGATTTTCTTCTATCGGCTCAAAAGATTTGCCTCCAATCAATTCTGCATATTCATTGCTTTTAAAATCAGACATTCTAATAACTACTGGTTTTGGATAAAAGGCAGCAGCAATCGTTCCAGCTTCTTGAGCAAGTTTATCTACAAAAAATTGTTTTTTGTCCTCATAACCAATAGTAATATCTTCGATTGATTTTAAAATATGTTCATCTTTAATTTTATTAGTATCTATTAGAGCCATAGGGTGTATCTGAATAGAGCTATTAATTATAAATTCAACTCGTGCAAGTCCAATGCCTTTATTAGGCAAAAGTGAAAACCTAAAAGCTTCGTCCGGGTTACCAACATTCATCATTATATCAACGTCAACTTTTGGAATTTTAGCAATTTCTATTTCTTCTATTTTGAACTCTAATTCACCATCATAAACGTAACCAATTTCACCACCGCTGCAATCTATTGTAACTAGTTGTCCGTCTTTTATTTTTTCTGTAGCATTATTAGAACCTACAATTGCAGGAATTCCAATTTCTCTGCTCACAATGGCCGCGTGACAATTATTTACTAAAATAGGCGTATATCTTTCGGTAAAAACAACATAATTATGATTATCTTCAACTTCAATATTATAAACATCCTGAAAGCCAATTTTAGAAACAAGTAAAACTCTTTGCATTCTCGTATCGGAATCTAAAATAGTCTCCAATTTACATTTTTCTTTTGTACCTGAAAGCAATGGAAGAATAAATTCACTTATTTTTTTCGCATCAATTAATGAATTATTGTCAATAAATGGTTTTATTCTTCCTTTATAATTAACCAAATTTTTTATACTAGAAAACAATTGTTTAGATGAAAAAAATCTTGAACCAAATTTTGTTCTTTTAGAACACCCTTTTACCCTATTTGTGCAAGATAAAATTTTATCTATTTTTTCTACAATTTGAATATGAAATATTGATCTATTGTTTGTTACTTGAGGAACAATTCCTAACCGCAAACAGCTTACCATAATAGCTTGCAACAAAGAGTAATCTGAACAATAAATACCTATTCGTCCTGATTTATGATCAAAGGTTCCATCACCATCAATAACTCCACCCAAAAAATTTAAAATAAAATCATCTTCCTCCTCTAACAAAATATTTACTAATTTTTTTTTATATTCGGAGATTTCCTCAGCAATTTTTTTGCTATAAAATCGGTACGCATTCGCTTCACCAACAACTATCTTTCCCCTAATTGAACCTGAAGACTTTTTTTTTATTGATATGGAAGCTCTTTTTTTAAAAAAATCTTCCATATAAGAACAAAATGTTTTTATAAATTTTTCTTTTTCTTTTGTTGGTTTTTGTACCAGTAGAACTTCTCCATGAGTTCGTGAAAGATAAATACTACCATCTGTGCTCATTGCACCTAGAATATATGCCAATTTTTTGTCTCTTTTTTTTTTGCATTTTAATTTTGATATTTTTTGAGCCAAAAGTATCATTTCCCTGTCTTCGATTATTTTATACAATTCCTTGCTTATTAAATCCATATTATCAAGTGTCAACATTTTATGATCTTCTGTTAAATTCAAAAAATTATTTTTCATTCTACCTGTTTGGGATATACTAACTTTTACAATGTCTCCATCATTTTTCATGCAATTCAAAATTTTTTTCCATTCAATTTTTAACGATATTCTATTTAAAGAGGGAACATACAAATTTTCAAAATTATTAAATATGTCCATCATTTTCATAAAACCTTTGCTTGTTAATAATATCGTATCCCCCGAAAAGCACGTCCTACCCCCACGGTTGGTAATAATGCCTCCAGCTTTCCTCATAATTGGTTCCCAATCAGGGTCGGTCATATCCGTTACAAGAATGTCACCCTCTTTTACTTGATCCATAAATTTAGCCGATTTTATAACTCTAGCCTTTCCGGCTGCTATTTTGCGTCCAACACTTTTTCCTGTAACCAAAACTTTTTCACGACTAACTTTTTCTTGCAATACATATTCTTGCACAACAAGTTCATTTATTTTTTGAGAAAAAACCGTTTCAGGCCTGGCTTGAACAATATAAAGTTGACCATCAAGGCCATCTTTTGCCCATTCTATATCCATAGGAGACCAGGACGATTTAACTTCTGAATAGTGATTTTCAATAACCACCGCTTGTTTTGCCAATTCCAAAATTTCTTGATCAGTTAAAGAAAATAATTTTCGTTGTAGTTTAGGTACATCAATATTTTTTGTGGAATTTTTTTCATCTTCAGTAAAAATCATTTTTTTTGCTTTTCTTCCCAACCGTTTTTTTAATAAAGGCTTAAAACCCTTTTCTAAAGTTGGCTTGTGTACATAAAATTCATCAGGATTTACTGCCCCTTTAACTATATTTTCTCCCAAACCATAAGAAGAATTAATCATCACTACATCTTTAAAACCGCTCTCTGTATCAAGGGTAAACATAACACCAGAACAAGCCTTATCAGAACGAACCATTTTTTGAACACCAGTAGATAATGCTATACTCATATGATCAAAATTATTTCCAATTCTGTAAGAAACTGCTCTGTTTGTAAAAAGAGATGCAAAAGAATTTAAAGTCGCAATAATTAATTCTTTTTCACCCTGTATATTCAAAAATGTATCTTGTTGTCCTGCAAAGGATGCGTGAGGCAAATCTTCGGCAGTTGCGGAAGATCGCACTGCAACACTACACAATTTACCATACTGTTTTTCCAAATCTTGATAAGATTCTCTAATTTCTTTTTCTAGCTCTTCTGGCAAAACAGCATTTCGTATCAAAGATCTAATTTCATGACAAATTGTTGCAAATTCATCTAATTTTTTTAAATCAACTTTTGATAATAGATTTTTTATTTTTTCTTTTAAATTATTTTTTTCTAAAAAAAACCAATAAGCATCACTTGTTGTTGCAAAACCATCAGGTATTTTTATGCCTTTATTGCCTAATTGTTGAATCATTTCACCCAAGGAAGCATTCTTACCTCCAACTAAATTTAAATCTTTTAGGTTTACATCTTTAAATTTTTTTATAAATTTCATAGTAATTTGTCCTTATTTTTTTATATCTTATAATCTTGCTGTTAAATATTTATAAAAGGGTAGCATATGAAAAAACTTACATACATACTTTATGATGGAATAAAAAATTCAGTCTTTATAAGTCTAATACTAAAACCATTACTAAAAAGATTAGATAATGACAATAATCTTGAAATAATGTTGGTAACCTTTGAAAAGACAAAGCTTTCTAATAAAACTTTAATGAATTTAATACCAGCTCATGACAGATTACATTTGGTCATTTGTAGAAAATTCCCATTTTGGGGCAAAAGCAGTTTATGGCTTGCAAAATATCAATTAAAAAAGTTATTAAAATTATATCCAACAACCAATATCATAACTAGAGGCTCACTTGCTGGTTGGATTGCATTTAAATCAGTCAAAAAAAATATTAAAAATATAAATCTTACAGTTCAAGCACGTGGACTATCTGCTGAAGAATATAGATTTTATAGTCAAAAAAAAGATATTTCTTTTATAAAAAAAATAATAAAAAAATTTATATATAAAAGACTTAAAACAATAGAAAAACAAATTTACTCGAAAAAAAATATTATAATAGAGGCTGTAAGCCCTGCTTTAAAAACCTATATACATCAAAACTTTAAAGCAGATAATTCACGAATAGAAATAGAAAACTTAGAAAATTTAATTAAAAATATTACTGATAAAGAAAAAGAATTTTGGAAAACAAAATAAGAAAAAAATTAAATATATCT
>JAIPGX010000007.1 GCA_021735465.1 Candidatus Babeliales bacterium
CATCCTGACATTAAAAGAAAAGTGAGAGATAAATATAAAACTTTTAAACGAAACTCTTTTTCAATACCCCATAAAGCCCTAAATTTTTCTGATAATTTGTTTATCATTTATATATCCTGATTTTTTGATTAATTAATACACAAATTATGTTAAGTGTTAGGAGCTAAATCTTTGTTGCGTGTCCTTTTGAAGTATAAGAATAGCAGTTGAAAAGTCAAAAAAAAGTATAAAAAATAGCTTTTGAAGTTATTTTTTTTGAAGAAAATTAAAGTAAAACATTAAATTTCTTGTAAGATTAGGCTTTTTAAATTACTTTATTTAGTATAAAATTGTGGTTTGAGTTGAGTTTATTTGACTCAGATTTAATTTAGGGGCAATTTAGCTTATGTTAGAAATTTAATTAACCGAGAAAAAGAGTAAAAAATATGGAAAATTTATACAAAACTGTAGAGGTAAAAATGTTGCCAGTTTTACCATTAAAAAATTTGGTTGCATTGCCCAAGAGCATCATACCCGTTGTTGTTGGGCGAGATATTTCTATAAAGGCTGTTGAATATGCTTTAGAGCATGGCAAAGAAGTGTTTGTTACAGCTCAAAAATCTATGGATATTGAACATCCGGCAAAAAAAGATCTTTTTGAAATTGGTACAAAAGCTACTATTTTGCAATCTGCGGTTTTACCTAATAATTCAATAAAAATTTTGATAGAAGGTAATTGTAGGGCGAAAATTAATAAATTTGTTGAAGCTGATAAAAAGCATAGATTTTTTATGGCTGAAATTGTTGATTTATTACCGGTGCCGTTGGAAGATAATATAGAGAATAAGGCCTTATGGCGAAATATTTTTGATTTATTTACAGAATATGTGCGCTTAAATGAAAAAGTTCCAGAAGATATTTTGAATATTTTGAGTGGAATTCAGGATTTTGATTATTTAATGGATACAGTTGCTGTTCAAATACCATTGAATTTTCAAGCAAGACAAGAATTTTTAGAGACCATTGATCTTAAAAAAAGGGCATTAAAATTAAGTCTTTTATTAGAAAATGAGCTAGAAGTTTTAAGGGCTGAAAAAAATATTAGGAAGAGAGTTCAGCGCCAAATAGAAAAAAATCAAAAAGATTATTATTTACATGAACAAATGCGTGCTATTCAAAGAGAATTGGGTAGAGATGATTATCAGCAAGAGATAAACGAGCTTCGCGAAAAGGCTAAAAAATTAAAACTGCCAGCTCAGGCCCAAGAAAAGGTTGATTCTGAATTAAAAAGATTAGAATCAATGCAACCAACTTCACCGGAGGCTTCAGTTAGCAGAAACTATGTGGATTGGCTTTTGTCTGTGCCTTGGCATCAGGCGACCAAAGATGATATTAGTTTTGAACAAGCACAAAAAATTCTCGATTCTTCTCATGCAGGAATGAAAAAAGTAAAAGATAGAATTATTGAATTTTTGGCTGCAAAAAAATTTGCAGGAGCTAAATTAAAAAAATCTCCAATAATTTGCCTTGTTGGTCCTCCAGGGGTAGGTAAAACTTCTTTGGCTATTTCTATTGCTCAATCTTTAGGAAGAAAACTTGTTCGTATTTCTTTAGGTGGCATGAGAGATGAAGCTGAAATTAGGGGACACAGAAGAACTTATATAGGTGCTATGCCGGGAAAAATTATTCAAGCAATGAAGACTGCAAAGGTTCTTAACCCTGTAATAGTTCTTGATGAAATAGATAAAATGGCAACAGATTTCAGGGGTGATCCTGCGTCGGCTTTGTTAGAAGTTTTGGATCCTGAGCAAAACAGAGAGTTTACAGATTATTTCTTGGAGGTTGGATATGATCTATCTAAGGTTATGTTCATTACAACCGCGAACGTTGCAGATAATATACCATATCCATTGTTAGATAGAATGGAACTAATTTATCTTTCTGGTTATACACAACAGGAAAAGTTAGAAATTGCCAAAAAGTTTTTGTTACCAAAATTATTTCAAGAATATGCTTTTAAACCAGAGCAAATACGTATAGATGATGACATTATCAAAAGTATTTTGGAAGAATATGTAAAAGAAGCGGGTGTCAGGCAGCTAGAAAGGGTTCTTGCTACCATTTTACGTAAATCTATTCAAGAGTTATTAGATAATAAAAAATTAAAAATTGTAAATGTCACTGCAGAAAAGCTTGAAAAATGGTTAGGATCCGTAAAATTTAAAAAACCAGATAAAAGATTTGAAGAAAAAATTGGTGTTGTTACAGGTCTTGCGTGGACAGAAGTTGGTGGGGATTTATTAGAGGTTGAAATTGCAGTTATGAAAGGCAAGGGTGCCTTAACTATTACCGGGCAACTTGGTGAAGTTATGCAAGAATCTGCTCAAGCTGCGATGACCTATATTAGATCGCGCTCTAAAGATTTGGGATTAAAAGAAGATTTTTATTCTGAATTAGATATTCATATTCATGTTCCTGAAGGCGCAATACCCAAAGATGGACCATCTGCTGGTATTACAATGGCAACGGCTTTGGCTTCTGCTTTATCTAAAGTTCCTGTTTACAAAGATATTGCAATGACTGGTGAAGTTACATTGCAGGGGCGAGTTTTGCCTGTTGGGGGCTTAAAAGAAAAGCTTCTCGCTGCTATACGAAACGATATAAAGAAAGTTTTTGTACCAAAAGATAATTTTAATGACATTAAAGAATTTATTACAGAATTGGATGATTCTTTAGAGCTTGTTTACGTAGACAATATGGATACAGTTCTTTCTGGAGCTTTGACTAAATTTCCTATAGAGAGAAAAGAAGAAAAAAAGAAAAATAAGAAATCTAACAAAAACAGTAAAGTTGTTAATAAACCTGATAATAAAAAGAAACGAAAATAATTGCTTTAAAATAATTTTTTATCCAGCTCAGGATTAAGTTCATAAGTACGGCTTTTTTTGGCCGTACTTTTAATAACAATAAAATTGGTTTTTGACCATTTATTGCATAAATTTCTAGCACTTCTTGTTGATATCCCAAAAAAAGATTCAATATCTTTAGTTGTTATAACTTTTCTTTTTTGAAAAACAGATAAAAATGCCTGTTGCTGTGCGTCTAGTTCTCTTAAGGTTTTAGATTTATCTTCATGCCCTTTATTATATTCAATAAGAGCGTATGTTTTTACTTTTTCAAAGCTTTCAATCATGCCTTGACAAAAATAACTTATCCATGCTGTTATATCAGATTCTTCTCGACCCATATAATAATTGTGAGATGGGCCAACTGAGAGTGCTTCATAATAGGTATTTAAATTTTTTGCATAGTATTCTTCCAAAGAATATAGACCCTTAAGATCATATCCACCTCTATGCAATATTATTGTTGCAATAATTCTAGCTGTTCGGCCATTTCCATCAAAGTATGGGTGAATTGTAGTAAATTGATAGTGGCTTATTGCGGCTCTTAAAGGGCAAGGCAAATTTTCTTTTTCTGCGAAATTTATCCAGTCAATTAAGTTTGATATTAATAGTGGCACGTCTTTTGCCTCAGGAGGCAAATAAACAATTTTTTTGGTTGCTCCATCATAAATTGCATTTTGAGTGTCTCTATATGATGTTGGCTTAATATTAGTTTTTCCAGCTCCCATTACAAGGGCATGTATAAATTGTAGGTTTTGTGTTGTTAATGGTTTATTTATATTCGATAAAGTTTTTACTTGTTCAAGAGCTGCGTAATAACCTAAAATTTCTTTTTCATCTCTTTTTTGTTCACTATTGGAATCTTTTGGAAAGGCTGAACCCATTTTTATTAATTCTTCAACTTGTTCAATGGTTAATCTATTGCCTTCTATATAGGTTGAATAATGAATAGTTTGCAATCTTGCCGTTTCTCTCAAAGATTTTAAAATAATGGGATTAATAGGTAAGTTTTGTATTTCTAGTTTTAATTTTTCTAAATTTATTAAACAATTTGCAATTTGCGGTGTTATAGAAAAAATTGGTTTGAACATTTTTGACCCATTTTTATTTTTATTAAGTTATTAAAAAATTATTATTATGTCTTTATTGTGTCATTAAATTGTTATTAAGTCAATTAGTCAAAAAAAATATTAATTTTTTTAAAGAAAAAGGCGCTGCAATTTTGCAGCGCCTAAATTAATTATTTAATTATTATTTTTCTGCTGGTATCGGAGGAAGAGGTTTTTTGGGAGCAGTGGTGCCTGATGGCGTAGCTTCCCATTTTGCTTTTCGTACTTCGTGTGGTACAGAAGTATGCTCAGGTTCTAGCACTACTCCTGGTAATGTTTGTTCTACAGCCGTGCTTTCTTTGGTTTTAGGTTTTTTACTAAAAAATTTCTTTATTGCTTGCCCCGCAGATTTAGTTTTTTCTGCAATTTTTCCAGCTAAGTTCATAGCTCCCATTTTTATTCGTTCTCCCAGGGTGGGTTTTATTTCTGCAGTCTTACTTAAAGTAGCGCTGAAAGCAGCAGCTTTTTGTTCTTCGGGTGTAATTTTAACAAAAGTATCTTCTAGAGCTTTTTCAGCTTCTTTTTTTCGAGCGGCCCTTTCTTCTTTTCTAAATAATTTTGCGGCATTAGGTAAAGCTTTTTCTTGTGCTTTTTCAGATTCTTTTCTTTGTGCTACTCTTTCTTCGTGCGTAAATAATTGTGAAGCTCCAGCAAGAGATTCTTTTTCGTCTTTATCAGCAGTTTTTCTTCGATAAGCTCTTTCTTCTTTTTTTTTAATTCCAGCAGCTATTCCCTCTTCTTTTTTAAATAATTGTGAAACTCCAGTAAGAGCTTTTTCTTGTGCTTTTTCGTCCGCCTTTTTTTGGGCTGCTCTGGATTTTAACTTTTTATATGCACTAGCTGTTTCTTTTCGCGTCTTGTACCAATCTGAAAATTTATTTTTTATTTTTGCAAAAAAACCTGGTTTTTTTATTTTATCTTGTTTTTCTCTTTTTGTTGCAACTTTCTTTTTAATTCCGGCTCTAATTTTTTGTTTTTGCGTTGCTGGTGATGATAAGGTTTTAGCTTGTACATAATTTATATTGTTTGCAAAAAAAGCAAATACTGAAAAAAATATTATTATTTTTTTTATCCCCATAGTTTCCCCTTTCTCTCAATAAAGACTAATTGAAAATATAATAACTTATAATTTAAGTGTAGTTTTTCTGCAAATCTTAAGTCAATAGATTTGCTTTATTAAAAATTCTAGATTTTTACGTACGAGACCAGCTTCTTTGATTAACCAATTTTTGGCATTTTGACTCATAAAATCTTTTTTTTCTTTGTTTTTCAATAAATTTTGAGTTTCTAATAAAAGTTCTTCTGAATTTTTTGTTTTAATTAAAGCATTTGAAAATTCTAAATTATCAGCGTTATCTTTGCAATTTTGATAATATGGCCCGACAATAGAAACTTTGCCCCAAACGGCAGGTTCTAACAAGTTATGCCCACCAACAGGTAT
The DNA here is from genome assembly GCA_021735465.1 of Candidatus Babeliales bacterium. Lineage (GTDB taxonomy): Bacteria > Babelota > Babeliae > Babelales > UASB340 > JAIPGX01. Next base: position 5,436 of record JAIPGX010000007.1, read on the forward strand.
AAAAGTGCCACCAAGAAAAAAGATATCGCAAAATTGATATAAATTAAAAAGCTCGCCAAGTTTGCAGACTAATAAAATATCATGATTTATTAATATATTTTTTGTTTGATCATAATAATTTTGATTTTTTTTAAAAAAATCTATTTGTGAATTTATTTGTGTGTTTATATTTGATTTATTGTCCCACAAAAAATATTTGAAACTTGTTTTTTTAATTTTTTCTTCAAGAATATTTTGCCAATTAAAATGTCTAGGGGCTAAAATAAGTTTAAGATTTTCAAAATTTTTTTTTAGATTTTTATATAAATCTAGATAAATATCAAGTTCGCCTTCATGAATTGAGCCTGCAAGCAAGATATTGTAATTTTTTTTTAAAATATTTTTAGAAAAGATATTTTTTATAACATTCTTTTTTTCTAATACGTTTAAGGCTTTTATGTTTCCCAAAATTTTGAGTTTATTTTTTTTTATTCCCAATTTAATAAAATTGTCTTGATCTTGTTCACTTTGCACAAAAATTAATTTAAAAATATTAAGAATACTTTTGAATAAAAATTTTAAATTTAAATATTTATTTTCAGATCTTTGACTAATTCTTGCATTTAAAAGATAAATTGGGGTTTTAAAAAATTTTGATAAAATAATAAAATTGGGCCAGATTTCGGCCTCTATTATTATTATAAAATTGGGTTTTATTCTTTTATAAGCAAAAAACATGGGCAATAGAAAATCAAAAGGCATAAAGCTTATTTTGTCTGCGAATTGCAAATTTTTTTGTGCCATATTTTTGCCAGTAATTGTACCTGTTGTAACATAACAAAAACTATTTGGTATTTCTGTCTTTATTTGTTTTATTAGATTTTGAATAGATAAAATTTCACCAACAGATACTGCATGGAGCCATATAATTTTTTTATTTTTTGTGCTTTTTGTAACAAGCCCCATGCGTTCTTTAAAAGATCCGAATACAGATTTTTTTTTAAAGTATCGTATAAATAAATAAATTATTATTATTGGCAATAATAAAATTTGTAATATTTGATAAAAAATAAAAATTAAAATAATTTGTAAATTTTCAAAAAATTTAGATAAATTTGTCATGTAATAATAGCATCATATGTTATAGCCATAATAAATAAAATTAATATAAAATATAATACTACATCATTAAATTTTTCTAAAGATTTAAGTTTGTTATTTTTTTCTTTATTAAAATCATTATGTTTTTTTATATTATAAAAATAAACGTGAAAAAATAATACAATTATTGAACAAAATACCAGTAAAAAATATAAGAAATCTGCTTTGTTAAATTCCCCGGCCGCAGGTGAAAGTTGTAAAATGACTGTTCTGAACAAAACTAAAATAGGAATTGATGCGGTTATCGCGGATATTCTATTCGCATAAGGATCTAATGGTAATAATAGAGTTAATAGAATAATTAAAAAAATGCCTAGCATTGCCAAATATAAAGTTATAGTTTCTCTTATATTTATATTTTTAAGATTTATATTAAAAAGAGCGCATGGATAATTTATTGTTATAGTTTCTTTATCAAAATTAAGTTTGGCGTCCAAAAATCCTGCTTGAGCGGAAGTTTTAATAGGCTTCCATTTTGGAATGTATATTTGTTTAGATATTTCAAAATTATTGTCATCCGTACTGAAATAAAATTTATCATAAGTTACATAATTATTTTCTAAAATTATATTTAATCTATGATCACCTATAGGATAATTTTTGTGATTTATGTCTGGAAATTTTAATGAAACTTTTACTTTGAAAATAGCTAATTCATCTTTGTCATTTATTTTTTCTATTGAAGCTGGGGATTTATATATTATTTCACTTTCTTTAAAACTGAATTTTTCTAGATCTTCGATTAAGTTTTTATTTGCAGGGTATTTGAACCAGACATAAGCGTCTATTAAAAAATTATTTTTGGCAAAAGAAAATTCTAAAAAATTGTTTATAAATAAACCTGTAGAAACTCTTGTAGATATTTTTTTTATATTGTCTGTTATTTGATTTATTGGGGCTATTTTTTCTGGATAAATTCTTTTGTTATATTCCCAGACAAAAATTAATGAAACGTAGAATAAAGCTAAAAGTATAGCCAAAAATTTGATTTTTATATTTTTTGTTAATTTAATATAGTTACCTAGCATAAAATTACCTTTCTTGTAATAAAAACAATTTTTACTACAAGATATAGTTTTGGATATTTTAGAGTCAAGCTAATAATAAAATCTTCTAATAGATAAATTATTAAGACATCCAAGGCTTGCCATTGTAACCCACAAATTAGTATTGCCATAACTTATTAATGGCAATGGTATGCCAACGATAGGTAAAATTCCTATAACCATCCCAATATTTATGCATACAGATGAAATTAAATAACAGATTAAACCTGTTGCAATTATTTGTTCATATAAAGTTGGTAAATTTATTGCTACATAAAAAAATCTTATGAATAAAAGCGAAAAAAGAGTAATTATTAATAAGCCGCCTAAAAAACCCCATTCCTCACAAATTACAGAAAATATAAAATCTGTGTGATCTTCAGGCAAAAATGCAAATTTATTTTGTGTTCCCTTTAAAAATCCTTTTCCTGTCAGGCCTCCGGAGCCTACAGCTATCTTTGATTGTTCTAATTGATAACGTTCTTTTCTTGTATCTCCATCACCCAATAAAACAAGAATTCTTTGTTTTTGATATGTTTTTAAATGTTGCCATAAAAATGGAGCACACATGACAACAGATAAACCTAGAAATATAAAAATTTTTTTTTCAAGTCCTACTATCCAAAGAGTTGTAAGTCCAGAAATTAAAATAATTATTGCGGTACCTAAATCTGGTTGTTTTAATATCAAAAAAAAACTTACTAATATCATAATTAAAGGGAAAATATATTCTTTGATTCTAATTTTAAAATTATTTTTAAAATAATTTGTATTTGCTGAATTTGGCAGATTTTGTTCATTAAAATAATATGCTAAAAAAATTGGCAAAAAGAGTTTTGTTAATTCTGAAGGCTGAAAACTAAAAAAATATAAAGAAACCCATCTTTTAGCTCCCATACCTATAAAGCCATTTAAGAATGTATAAATCAGTAAAATAAGTATAAAAAAATAGGCTAAGTAACCTTGTCTATCTATTTTACGTAAATCTACTAGGCAAAATATAAAGTATATAAAAACACCTGTTATGGCACCAAATAATTGCTTGTTAAAATATCTAGAAAAGGGTTTTGTTGTAGAGTATGTTGAACTAAAAACAAATAATAAGCCTACTGCTAAAAGAATTAAAGTTAGACTGAAATTTACCCAATCAAAATATCTAAAGTAACGCCTATCTATCATATTTTTTATGCATAAACATTTATATTGTTTTTTAAAAAAAAATTTTTTATTATTAAGCTTATTTTAAACAAAAACTTATTTTAATCTTATTTTATCATGATTCCAAAAAAATTAGAGTTAAAAAATTTTTTAAGTTATCCAAGCCAAGCGCAAGAAATTGATTTTGGTGAGTTTTCATTGATTTGTCTTTCTGGAAAGAACGGAAATGGTAAGTCTGCTTTATTGGATGCTATTACCTGGGCAGTTTGGGGGCAAGCACGAAAAGTTTCTGGGACTGTTAAACCAGATCTTGGTCTTTTAAGATTGGGACAAACTCAAATGGTTGTTAGTTTTGAGTTTGAATTTAATAGTTCTACATATAAAGTTCGTAGGGAGTTTGCAAAAACTTATGGTAAGCCTTATACGGCTTTAGATTTGTCTGTTTTTGATAGAACAAAAGATAAGTTTTTGTCTTTATCAGAAAAAACTATAAAACTAACTCAAGGAAAAATTGAAAAATTGCTTGGGCTTGATTTTGATACTTTTGTAAATTCAGCTTTTTTACGACAGGGTTTGGCAAATGAATTTTCTCAAAAATCTCCAAAAGATAGAAAACAGATTTTATCAAATATTCTTGGATTTTCTTTTTATGATGATTTACAGCAGCAAGCATCTGAAAATGCAAAAAAATTATTGGATGAAAAAAGGATTTTAACGAAAATCAAAGAACAAACTGATTTAGAGTTACAAAAAGAAGATTTTATAAAAAAAGATCAGGAAAAAGAGTTTTTGTTGTTAACAAAAATTAACGACGAAATATTTCTTTTTATACAAAAATTAGAAGATCAAGAATTGATAAGAAATAATTTTTTGAAACAAAAACATGAATATAGTTATTTAATTGAGCAATTAAGTTCTTTTGAGAAAAGTTACAAAACTAAGTTAAATAATTTATTTGATTTAGTTAATTCTTGGAAAAGTGTGCACTATAAATCTTTAAATTTATCTAACATAGAAAATTTAGAAAAAGAAAAAATTGTTTTACAAAGACAAGACAGAGAATTTTTATTGTTACAACAAAAAAATTTAGCACTACAAGAAGATATTTTGTATAACAAAGAGTTATATCAAAAAGAATTTAATAATTTAAAAACAAATTTAGAAAAAAAATTGCAAGAATTTAACTTTTCATTAAAACAAAAAGAATTAGAATTAAAACAAATCTTAGATTTATTAAAAGAAAAAGCGCAAAATCAAGATCAATTAGAAAAAAAATTACAAAAATTTAAACAAGAGCTTTTTGATATAAATAAAAATTTAGAAGATCAAAAAAAGTTTGAGCAAGAATTTGAAACAACTCAAAAAAGATTTGAAAAAAGACGCGCATTTTATTCAGTTTTGATTCAGAAGGGAAATTGGTTAAAATCTCAATTACAAGAATTGGAAAAAAAACAAGATTTTGTTTGTACCCAAACTAGCCCATTATGCCCCCTTTGCGAACAAATGCTTTCTGCGAAAAGAAAACAATTTTTAGCCGTAAAATTTAATAAAGATTATAATTTTATTACTCACAGAATTAATCGCATTTCAGGTTTGATAGAAAAATTAAAAAATATTTTATTAATTAGTCATGAAGACTATCAAAATTTTGTAAAAAAAAGTGATTATTATAAAAATTTAACTTTGAAAAAAGATAATTTAGAAAGAGATATTAAAATCTTAGATGTGGATTTATGCAAAATTATAGAAATAACTCAAGGTATAAAAAATAGGCAAGAAATTTTAACTAAAACTTTAATTTTAGATAATAAAATTTTAAAAGATCAGCAAAAACAGCTTAATTTAAGTTTGCAAGAAGATAAAAAAATCAAAAAACTGTTTTTGTCTATAAAAGATTTAGAATTAGCTCAAAAAAATTTAAATTATGACAAAGCTGCCCATCTTAAATTAAAAGAAAATTTAAGTTTATTAGAAGAAGAACTTAAAGACTTAGACTTTTTAAAAAAAGAATTAGAAAAACAAAAAGATAAAAAAGAGAAAATTAAGAATTTTATTATTGAACTCAAAGAATTAAAAAAAGAAAAACAAAATTTTTGTAATAAAATTAAAAATTTAAAATTTGATTTATCTTTAGAAAGTAAGATAGAACAAGAAATAAAAAATATAAAAAATAGTATAAATATCAAAACAAAAGAAAAAGAGGTTTTGTTACAAAAATTAGGCAATTTAGAAAACGAATTAAAGCGTTTAGAAAAATTAAAAAAAGAAAATTTAGAATTCGATAAAAAAATAGCTAATTTGGATATAGAATTACAAGATTATCAAATTTTAGTTCAAGCTTTTAGCAAGAATGGTATTCAGGCCCTTTTGATAGAAGAATCAATTCCACAAATTGAAGAAGAGGCCAATAATATTTTATCTAGATTGACAGATAATCAAGCCCAAATTTTTATTGAATCTTTGCGCGATTTAAAAAGTGGTGGAGTAAAAGAAACACTTGATATTCAAATTTCGGATTCTGCTGGAATTAGACCTTATGAGATGTTTTCAGGCGGTGAAGCGTTCAGGGTTGATTTTGCATTAAGAATTGCAATTTCAAAGTTGTTAGCACGTCGTGCTGGCACTGCATTACAGACATTAATAATAGATGAAGGTTTTGGTTCACAAGATGAAGAGGGTTTGAATAGATTAATGGATGCTATTTATGCAATAAAAAAGGATTTTTCAAAAATTATAGTTGTCTCGCATTTAACAGATTTTAAGAATAATTTTCCGTATCACTTTATTGTAGAAAAAGGTCCATCAGGGTCTGTTGTCAGAGTTGAACAAAGAGGATGATAGATCAAAGTCTTCAAGCGTCGAGATGTCACCAATATTTTTATTTTGAGCTAAAGCGCTTAAAACTCTTCTCATGATTTTGCCAGAGCGAGTTTTAGGTAAATTATCTACAAATAAAATTTCTTTTGGTTTTGCAAAAGAGCCAATTTGTTTTTTAATATTTTCTATAATTTCTTCTTTAATAGCATTTTTATTTTCTTGTGTTGTTAAAATATCTTTTTTTAATTCAACAAAAGCTACAATTGCCTGGCCCGTTATATCGTCTGGAATACCAATAGCAGCGCTTTGCGCTACTTTTTTATTGTGAATAATTGCATTTTCTATTTCAGCTGTGCCAATTCGGTGTCCCGCAATATTTAGAACTTCATCGGCTCTGCCTAACATCCAAAAATATCCATCTTTATCTTTTATTGCATAGTCACCAGAATAGTAATAATTTTTGAATTTGGACCAATAAGTTTCTTTAAATCTTTCTTCTTTATCGTTGTATAAGCCAATTGTTAATCCGGGCCAAGGTTTTTTTATTACTAAAAAACCACGAGTTTCGGGTTTAACAGAATCTCCAGAATTATCTACAATATCGGCTTCTATCATTGGCAATGGGAAAGTTGTTGAACCTGGTTTTAAATCAATAAGATTAAGACCTGCTGCAGGGCTGATCATAAAGCCGCCTGTTTCAGTTTGCCACCAGGTATCGATAATTGGACATTTTTTGTTTCCAACATAAGTATTAAACCATTCCCATGTAGTAGGGTTTAATGGTTCACCAACTGATCCTAAATTTTTTAATGAGCTTAAATTATATTTTTTGTGAAAATCTTGACCAAATTTCATTAATAATCTAATTGCAGTTGGTGAAGTATAAATAATAGAAACTTTGTATTTTTCTATTATTTGCCACCAAATTTCATGAGTTGGATAGTCTGGAGCACCTTCGAATAAAACAGAAGATATACCTGAAATAAGTGGGGCATAAACAACATAAGAATGTCCAGTGATCCATCCTATATCTGCTGTGCACCAGTAGACAGAATCTTTTTCTATTTTAAATGCCCAATTAAAAGTAGAGTTTACATAAGTTAAATAGCCGCCAGTGCCATGCATAACCCCTTTGGGTTTGCCTGTAGTTCCCGAAGTATAAAGTATAAAAAGAGGGTGGTTAGATTCAACTTCTTCTGGCTCTATATAGTCTGGGGTATTTTGAATTAATTCATGATATAAAAGGTCAAAATCTTTTTTTAACAAAATATTATTATTATCTAAATTGTTATTATTATTGTTATTTGGGCGTTTAATTATTATTGTATTTTTTACAAAATTAATAGTATTATCTTGCAAAGCATTATCAACTGAGCTTTTTAAATCAATAAATTTTCCACGTCTGACAGTATAATCTGCAGTAATAATAAATTTGGCCTGGCAATCTATAATACGATCTTTTAATGCTTGGCTACTAAATCCAGAAAAAACTACAGAGTGTATTGCTCCTAATCGAGCGACTGCGAGCATTGCAACTATGGCTTGAGGTATCATGGGTAAATAGAGAATAACGCGATCGCCTTTTTTTAAGCCGATTTTTTTAAGAGCGTAAGCAAATTTATTTGTTTGGATAAAAAGTTTTTCGTAGGTCCAGATTTCTGATTGACCTGATTCATTTTGCCAATATATTGCAACTTTATTTTTGATATCTGTTTTCATATGTTGGTCTAGGCAGGCATAAGATGCATTTGTTGTGCCGTTAACAAACCATTTTGCATAGGGCAAATTCCAATCTAAAACTTTGGACCATTTTTTAAACCAAGGAATATTTTTGGCTTGAAGATCCCAAAATTTTTCAAGTTCAGTTAAATCTAAATTTTGTTGCATATTTATCATTATTATGCTCTTTTAACTTTTAAAATTATATATATTTACAATTTTATTCTAGCGCAAATTTACCAGAAGAATATAAAAGTGCAATTTTTTATACAACTTGCTCTTGAGTGATGCTTGCAAGTCTTGAATCAATTTCTTGTTTTAAAGTATTAAGCTCATTAAAATATTTTTCTTTTTCTTCAATACTTTTGAAAAATAGAGAATTAAAATTTTTTGCTGCTTCTATTGTTAATCCATTTGCAATATTTATAGGATATTCTGTTGTAAAACAACTGGGGCATAAATCTTTATCCATTTTTTTTAAGATATCAAAAAATAAAAAAAGCTTTATTTTTTTTATTCTATCTAAATTAGTTATACCCACAAGCATCTTGCAAGCATAATTGTTAGCCTTTTTTAAATTTGTGAAATTTAGTAAACATATTTTTGTTATTTTATAACAGATTGATATTTCTATAATTGCGAAAACATTAGAATCACAACCTGTCAAAAATCCGTTATTAAGCAAAAAATAAAGTTGTTCGATTATTTGTTCATATTGATTTATTAAACTTCTTGTATCAATATTGTTTTTTTCTTTTTTTAATTGAATGAAATTTAAGATAAGATTTTTAAAAATATTTATTTCTTGAATATTTTTTTGACTATAATTTAAAAGGCTATCATGAGTAATATCTAAATATCTTTTTATATCGTCTAAATCTTCTATGATAAATTCAGAACTATAAAAACTGTTTTCAAAATATATACATTCATCAAAATGTTCTAACGCAAGTAAATAATCTTCTGGATCGTAGCTTTTTAACAGAATTTGGCCTAAATAGCAATGAGCTATTGCAACTAGTCTGGGCATTAAATAAAAATCTTTTTCGTTTGCGCTGATAACATGTAAGTAATTATCTAAAAATTCTTTTAAATAACGATAAGCTTTATTTAAATCTTGATTATAAAAATATAATTTGCCCAACTCGAAAATTGCTTTTAAATATGTTATAGAGCATTTTGAATCTATCTTTTCAAGTATAGTTACAAATTCTTCTAGATCTCTTTGTTTAGAATCAAACGAGCCAAGATATCTAGTATTTGGCATAAAATTGTAAATTTCCAAATTAGTATTATTGCTTAAGAGATCGATGGTGCTTGCTGGTTCTATTTCTATAATTTCATCAGTTTCACCTAAATTGTCTATTTTTATACAATAAATATTTGAAACTGTATTTAGTAAAATTAATAAAGATAAAAAGCTTGTTATTAAAAAATTCTTTTTCATTATAAAAAACCTCCAAAATATTATTAATAATTAAGATTTATATATTTGTAATTATATTGTATTTTTTTATTTATAACAAATGGGTTTATATTTTATAAGATCTTGCAGTTAAATTCTAACTTTTAGCGTAATTTTGATATATTTTTGAAAAATTAATTTTTTATAAAAATTTCTTTGCGATAATAAATTGTTAAAACAATAATTGTTATAATAAATAATAAATGTGTTAGAATTGACATTCGCAAGTCTTTATTTACCCAAAATGGCAAATTTGCAGCTGGTAAAAAAAGAACAACCGGCGCTCTACGCAACAATACTTTTACAAAAACTAAGCCTGCATGTGCTCCCATATTTGCATACAGTTTTTTTGTTCCAACAAAAATTATATTTAATATTATGCCTAACAAAAACAGTCCAAGACCTAAATTCCAATTTTTTGTAATTAAATTTATTGGGTTATGTAAGTCATGAACTAACATAAAAATAAAAGAAGTAAAAATAATACTTGTTATTGGTTTTAAAGTTTGAACAAAAAAATTATAAATTGTGCCCCTAAAAATTAATTCTTCTGTCCAGGCTAAAAAGAACGTTGCAATAAAGCCAAATATGGTTTTTAAGACTAGAGAAGTAGAAGATTCCCCCCATGATGGGTTATAAATTAAATAGCCTGAAAAATAGAATATTGCTAATAATAAAGCGTGTAACAAAAAAAATATAAAGAAATATTTGAAAAAAATTTTGAAAAAATCTTTTTTATTAAAAAATAAAAAATTTGTTTGAAAAAAATTTCTTAAAAATTCTTTTGGTTGAATATAAATCAATAAAATTATTTGATAAATTACTAAAAAAGTAAATGCTATTTTTCCAATGCCTCTGTTAGCTAACAAATTGAAAGATGGGTCGAGCCAACAAGCAATTGGCTGAACAATTAAGAAAGAAATTAAAATAGAAAAGGCCGATAAAATCATCGGCCTTATAGTATTAAAAAAAATTTTTACTACAGCTCTCATTTTTAGCGAAGCTCTTCTTTAAGGTGTTTGCCAGCCTTAAAACGAGGAGTGTTGATTGCAGGAAGATTTATACGTTCCTTTGTTGCTGGATTAATTCCTACTCTTGCAGGTCGGCGGGAAATCCAATAGGTTCCAAAACCTGTTAAAGAAACCTTATCACCTTTTTTCAATGTTCTTTCTACAATGCGCGTAAATGTTGCCAAAACTTTAGTAATATCTTTTTTACTAAAATTTGTTTCTTCACTTAAAGCGTTTATCAATTCGCTTTTGTTCATGATTTTGACTCCCTCTATTATAAGTAGTGAAAAATGAAAATATAATACAATTTTTTTAATAAAACATTAAACTAGTTTTCTAAGATCTTTTTTAAGATCTTTTAAAGGGAAATTTAAATTTTGTTTTTGTATTTGTCAAGAAAAAAGGAAAAAAAAGCCTTTTTTAATTAACAAAGAAAGATTTTTAATGTTTGTAGATACTCATTGTCATTTAAATATGATGGTCAAAAATGCACACGAAACAGTTTTAAACGATCAAGATTTTATATTGATAAAAAATATTTTGCAACAAGCTAATTTAGTTGGCGTTCAAAAATTTATTACCATTGGGACCACTGTTTTAGAAAGCATCAACTCAATAAATATAGCTAAAAAATTTCCACAAGTATTTGCTTGCGTTGGTATACATCCATGTGATTGTGATGTAGATTTTTTAAAAAATTTTGAAGAGATAAAAAAATTAGTAAAAAATAAAGAAGAAAATAAAATAGTTGCAATTGGGGAAACCGGGTTAGATTTTTTTCATAAACCTTTTGATAAGCAAAAGCAAATTGATGCGTTTAAATCTCATATTGAACTTTCTTGTCAACATAATTTACCAATAGTTGTTCACGTAAGAGATTCAGCTCAAGAAGTTCTTAAAGTTTTAGAAAAGTATAAAAAAGATGTAAAAGGCGTGATTCATTGTTTTTTTCAGGATGAAAAATTTGCACAAACAGCTTTGTCCTGGGGATTTTATCTTGGCATAAGTGGGCCTATTAATTATCCAAAAAATCAAGAGCTGAGACAAGTTGTTGCTGGTTTGCCTGCAGATAAAATTTTATTAGAGACAGATGCACCATTCTTGCCTCCACAAGAATTTAGGGGTAAGCAAAATAATCCAGCTTATATTCCAATTTTTGCTCAGGTTATAGCTGATCTAAAAAAAATGTCTTTAACTGAGCTTGAAAATATAACAACAAAGAATGCAGAAAATCTTTTTAAAATTTGAATTAAAATATAACTTAAAAAAGCCCCTTAATAAAGGGACCGACATTACCAGTCCCTTTATTTAATTTGTAAGGGGTTTGTTTGGGGTTTGTTTGGGGAGTTTTAAATTTTTTGTATTTCAATTTGAATATATTGTAATTATAGCAATTTGAAATTTAAAGTCAAATGGATCGATAAATACGTTTTTTTGAAAAATATATCAATAAAAAAGTTTCTGCTTGTAAATTTTGATATTAACCATTTATGGCATTATAAGCATCATCTATTATTTGTTTATCAAAGTTTTGATTTCTTAGAATTTCTATAGCTATTGTTTGATCTGTTATGCCCATTTCTAATTTAAATGGATAATTTAAAGAATTATCTGGATTTTTTGTTACACAGACTTTGCCATTTTTAAATATGCCATTAGTATCTATTTCAAGTTTTGTTAAAAGTGGGAAATGGCTAGCAATAATTGAAATATTGTTATCTATTGAAGATAAATATTTGCCTATTGCATATCCAGCGGCTTGCCCCTCTTTTGGATTTGTGCCACTAAAAATTTCGTCCATTACTACAAAGCTGAATTTGGTTTTTTCCATATCTTTGATTGTCTCTAATAAAGCTTTTACTCTCAAAACTTCTGATTTAAATAAAGAATTTCCAGAAGAAATATCATCAGTTATATTTAAGTATGTATCAAGATAAGAAAATGGCGTAAAAATAATTTCTTGACAGGGTGTTATACCCAAAGTTTGCGCGAGCAATAAATTTACTATGATAGCTTTTAATATTGTTGATTTACCTCCGGCATTTGGTCCAGAGATTAGCATGTTTCTATTTGTTTTGCCTAATTCTATGTCATTAGTTATAACAGTTTCTGGATTTATAAATGGCGTGCAAGATTTTTTTAAAGATATATATGGTGTGTCTTGTTCTATATATTTTGCAAAACAGTATTTCGCATTTTCATTATTTTCATTTTCTTTATATAATTTTGCAATCGACATGTAAGCATCAAGTTCACCTAAAACTTGTAGAATATCTGTTAAATTATCTTGATTTTTCAACATTAAAAACGCGGAACTTAAAATTTTGCCTCTAGATATTAATAAGGCTAAAGCTTGTGAGCCATTATGTTTAAATGTGCTTGATTTTAATTGATTTAGTAAATTATCGAATTCTTTATTTTGACTTGAAGATCCGTCAAATAAATATTTAACTGTATCCAGACAAGTAAAATTTTCTTTTAATACAGAATTTTTATCTATTAACTCTTTAGTGTCTATCAAACAATTAATGCTCATTGCAGCCTGTTTTAGCTTTTCATGAGCAAGTTTTAAAGCTTTTACTTTATCTATTTCTGTCTCAATTGTTCTTTTTATATAAAAAATTGATAATAACATGTGTCCGGCATCAAAACTACCCATTCTGCTCGCACTAAATAAATCATAAATGCTTTTTGTTTTTCCAAGTGGTGATAATTTGGCCCAGTTTTTTTTAAGTTCTTCTTTTTTTATATTAAAAATTTTCCAATCTCTTTTAGTTTGTTTAAAATCTAGAAGAATTCTTCTAGACTCGCCACGCAATGAATCATAGGTTAAACATAAATTCCACAAAGTTAAGGCATTTAAGGCTGTAGGATTTTGATTTAGTTTATTTTTTAAATCGTCCGGGAACATTTTTTTTTGTAAAAATCTAGGAAATCTATTTATTGGAAAAAATGGATAATAACTTTCTGAGCCAAAAATATCGAATGAAACTTTTTCATCCCAAAAAGATAAAAGTCCTGCTTCAACTTTTTGAAAATATTTCAAAATGTTATCAATTTTTTTAAATAATTCTTCGTTATTGATTAATTCTTTTATTATAGCTTGTCTTTTGTTTAATTTAGGGATATTTATTATTAGCTTGGCTAAAAGTTTTGCGAGCATTGCCATGCCGCAATCTGTACGAGTTTTTTTGATAATGTTTAGAATGCTTTTTTCGCCATTATGTTGTCCCCTAAAAAGCTCTGTGTCTATCCATAAATCTTGGCCCATTATGCATTTAGCATTATCTATATTTTTTTTATTAAGTTGATTTTCGGTAAATAAATCAAATACAATTTTTTTTCTATTAAAACTTTCTGTTTTTTTATTTAATATTGATCTTACTTTTTCTCTGTCTATGCGGCCATTTGCTAATATTACACTCGAAATTTCTTCTTTAGTAAGACTTGGTTTACTAATAGAGGGTAAATATTGATTTGCTATGCTTTCAAAGACTGTATCAGCATAACTTACTTGAATAATATTTAATAAAGCTAATATAAATAGTAATACTTGTGATAACTTTGTTTTTGATTTTTTAAGAAATTTTATGCACACAAACGTCCCCAAACAAATTTTTTATTACAATTAGGCCTATTCTTTAGTAAAAAACACTTTTAAATAGGCCAGAATTCTAGCATAAAATATTTGTTTGTGCAAAAAAAATTCTTTGTTCTGCTGTTATTTTAGATAAAAATTCTTGATCTCTTTTTAATTTAACAAGAGAAACAAAATAATCTAATTCGGCAGTATTTTTTATTATTGATAAAAAATAAAATTTTTCGTTTATTTTAGAATTAGAAACTTGTCTTATATATTCAAATTTTTGTTCTAATTCTGACAAGTTGATTTTACCAGTTAGTTCTTCTCTTATACTGTTTATTGCAGTTGCGATATTGGGTTGTGTTTGATTGTTTATTAAACTTTCTATTTGTTCAGATAAATTATTAAATA
>JAIPGX010000008.1 GCA_021735465.1 Candidatus Babeliales bacterium
CCACTGCATTTACAATTGTTTCAGGGTATTGGATGGCAACCGCCAAAATACGGGCATTTGTTGCCTATTCAAAAAATGGATGGGACTTCGAAAAGAAAATTAAGTAAAAGAAAAGATCCCGAGGCTAATGTTATTTATTATGAAGAACAGGGATATCCAAAAAATGCTGTTATAGAATATTTACTTAATCTGGCAAATTCTAATTTTGAAGATTGGCGAAAATCTAATCCTAATTTAGGTAACAAAGAATTTATTCTTTCTATGCAAAGATTGTCGCACTCAAGTGGGCCTTTATTTGATTTAACTAAATTGAATGACATAAGCAAAGAAGTAGTAGGTAAATTTAGTGCAGAAGAAATTTTTGAGCAAAGTTTGAATTGGGCAAAAAAATATGACAAAAATTTGGCTCAAAAAATGGAACAAAATCCAGAATATTTAAAAAGTATTTTTAATATTGAAAGAATTAATACTAATAAAGTTAGAAAAGATATTGCAAAGTGGTCTGATATAAGAAAAGAGATAGAATATTTCTTTGATGATACTTTTAATTTATCTACGCAAGACATAGATACTATGCTTGCAGGGATAGATAAAGACGATATTAAATCTATTATTAATTCTTTTATGGCTTCTTATAATGAGCAAGATTCAAAAGAAGTTTGGTTTGATAAAATCAAACAAATTGCAATAAAACATAATTATGCAGAAAATACTAAAGCATTTAAAGCTAATCCTGAACAATACAAAGGTAATGTTGCCGATGTTGCCAAAATTTTTAGAGTTTTAGTAACTGGCCGAACTCAAAGTCCTGATTTGCATGCGATTATGCAAATTTTGGGCAAAGATAGAGTTTTCAAAAGGCTTTCAATTGCTTGAATATTCAAGTTGTTAATATAATATCATTTGGATTATTTCGTGTAATTCCAAGGTTTGGAAGTGCTTTTTTTAATTCTTGTATTGTTGTATCAGTTATATTGCATTGAGTAAAACGTAGGGATTTTAAGTTGGGAAAGTTGCTTATATATAGAGCCATAAAATATAAGGTTATATATTTTATTTCACACGAATTAAAATTTAGATGTTGTAACTTAGGGCATTTGGTAAGAAAACGGAGTCCTAATATGTCGATTTGTTTGCATTCCCAAAAATATAGAGATTGTAAAAGATGACAATTGCTAATGGCTAGTAAATCTGAATCGGTTATTTGTGTACAGCAAAAAATAGTTAGAGATCTTATATTTGGAAATTTTTGTAAAGTTTTCTGAATTTGATTATGTACGGCTAAATGTCCATATTTGTTTGGTACAAGTTGTTTAAAACGTCTGTTTAAAGCTGAAATATTACAAAGATCTTTTGGATTATTTATTTTGGATATAATTTCTAAAATTATATCGTCAGGCATTTGTTCCAATCCAGTATTTTCTAAGAGATCATGCTTGTCAGAATTTTGAAGCTCTCCATCTTCCATTAAAAAAACGGGAGAGAAAAAAAGGGAGAGTAGAAAAAAAGAAAAAATTAATTTTTTAAAATTTATAAATTTATTCACGAATGAACCCCTAAAAATAGGTTAGTTAAAAATTATCCAAGTTCAATATTAAATTCAGGAAGAGCTTTTTTTAATTTCTGCAAGTTTGCATCAGTTATTTGTGTGCACCCCGTAATATCTATAGTTTTTAGGTTGCACGGGGCGTCAAGAATTAATATTAAGCTTGCAACAGTTATTTTATTGCAAAAAGAAAGATTTAGGTGTCGTAGTTTATGGCAATTGGCAAGAGACTGTAAGCCAGTATCAGTTATTTGTGTGCAACCAGAAAGATCTACAGATCGTATATTTGGGTATTTTTTTAAAATTTGTTGTAATTGTTCATCATTTATATTTTTAGGTAATTTTAAGCGTCCGTATTTATTAACCATTAATCGCCTAAAACGCTTGTTTATATTTAAGAGTCTATAAAGATTTTTAGGATCTTCGAACTTTGAAATAATTTCTAAAAGTATATCATCAGGCATAAATGGATAATTTAATTCATTTTGAAAGATATTAAAATGCTTGGCTCTTATGAATCTTGATTGTTCATCTTCTTGCACTATTTGTTCCCATTCAAGATTTCTATTTTGTTTCATTTCAATTTGGTTCACCGGCTCAGAGCCATT
This sequence comes from Candidatus Babeliales bacterium, assembly GCA_021735465.1. Lineage (GTDB taxonomy): Bacteria > Babelota > Babeliae > Babelales > UASB340 > JAIPGX01. The sequence continues at coordinate 2,155 of JAIPGX010000008.1, forward strand.
TGTTTCATCTTCCACTAAAAACGCTTTAGAAAAAGAAAAAGCTAGTAGAAATAAAGAGAAAATTAGTTTTTTAAAATTTATAAATTTATTCATGAACAACTTACTTTTTAAAATCTTTTAAAATTTGGTATAAATTTTTATATTAGTATCAGAATGATTTTCTTTAAAAACTTCTATGTCGTTAATGTTCATAAAAGGGCAACTTTTTACAAATATAGACAAATCATTATGATCCCTATCCACAATATTATCGCTATTCACAATATTGTATAAAATATTGATTGTTAATAGTTGGCAGTTATCAATATGCAATTTTTTCAACTTAAGACATCCATTAATTAAAGCATATATACCATTATCTGTAGCTCGATGACAATTTTCAAGATATAGTTTTTCAAAATCTTTACATGTATCTGCTATGCATTGTAATACATTATCTGTTGCTAGGGTAGTTGTAATTTTTATTGATCTTAAGTTAGGGCATTTATTTAAAAAAGATATTAAACCACTTTCGCTTATTTCAGGACAATCTTCAAAGTATAAATTTCTAAAACATGCTCCATGATAAGATATCTCATTTAATCCTGCATCTGTCGTTGTTTTGGGGAAAGCTAGGGATTCTAATTTGGGACATCCAAAAATTAAATATATTAAACCCTGGTCTGTTATTTGTTGGCAATAAGAAAGATTCAAGTACTTTAATTCATGACAAGATTCTGCTAGATGACGAATTCCATCATCTGATATGTTATTGCATAATTTGAGACTTAACGATTGTAAATTAGGTCGTTGGCCAATAGTATCTCTTAATTTATTATCAGTTAAATTGAAGTCTAATGAAAGATCCAAAAATAAAGTATTTTCTTTTTGTTCATCGTCGTTTTCTTCTTCTTCAATTTCAATATCCGGATCAAATTTAGACTTTTTTTGTTTTTTTGATTTTGCTAATTTTGTTTCACGAGAATGTTTTCGGCTTATTTGTATTTGATCAGTTGATTGTTGCTCTTGCTCAACCTGTTCCATTGGTTCAGAGCCTCCTGCTTCATCTTCCATTAAAAAAATGGGAGAAAAAGAAAGGGAGATTAAGAATATTGAAAAAGTTAATTTTTTAAAATTTATAAATCTGTTCATGATTATTTTTTTATAATAAAAATATTACCAAACAATGAGTAGCGAACATAGAAATCAGGTAAAAATTCTGCTAAAGCAGTTGCTATTTGAGGTGAATTTATTTTTGGATCTTGTATTTTGAGTGTTAAAATTTTTAAATTATGACAATTATCTATCAATGCAAGTATAGCTTCATTGTTTATTTTTTTAGTTAACCAGAAATTTAAAGATTGCAACTTGGGACAATTCCTCCCAATGGCATATAGAAATTGATTTGTTAATTTATGCGTAAAAACTATTTCTATACTTTGTAAATTTGGCAAAGTGTTTATTAAATTTATTACTTCATTTTCGTATGCATCGCATGCAAATGAAATTTTTTTTAAATTAGAAAAATTTTGAGATATGAAAAAAAATATTTTATTTGCATTTATTTTATTAGGCCCTTTTGTGTAAAATATAGATAAATTTTCTATATATGGATTAATTTTATGTTTAAACATGTGATAAAAATTAAACCAATTTTCGGAATCTCGTAAAATTTGAGTAAATGGAAAATAACCACATAAAGATTGGAATATTATATTATCTATCTTTAATTCTTGTGCTTGCGCATCTTCTTGCGTCATCTGTTCCCATTCTCTTTCAAGATTTTCCGTATCTGGATCTAATCGAAGTTGTTTGATGTCATCTTCTAAACAATCTAACTGTGTTTCACTAAAATGTTTGCGGCTTATCTGTGTTTGATCAAATGGTTGTTGCTCTTGCTCAACCTGTTCCATTGGCTCACTATCTTCCATTAAAAAAGCGTGAGAGAAAGAAAGGGAGAGTAAAAAAAGAGAAAAAAGTGTTTTTTTAAAATTTATAAATTTATTCATGATTGAACTCCTATTATTAAGATTGAGTTAAAAGTTATCTAATAATCTTAATGTTTGGATGTGCTTCTTTTAGTTGTTGTATTACTGTATCGGTTATTCGATGGCATAAAGAAAGGTTTAAATATTTTAGACTATGACAAATGGCAAGGGCTTGTAAGCCAGCACCAGTTATTTGGCAACAAGAATTAAGGTCTAAGTGTTGTAAGTTGGGGCAATTGGCAAGGGCTTGTAAGCCAGCATCAGTTATTTGGTCGCAGCAACTAAGGGCTAAGTATTGTAAGTTAGGACAATTACTAAGAATTTGTAAGCCAGCATCAGTTATTTGGTAACAAGAATTAAGTTTTAAGTGTTGTAAGTTGGAGCAATAGACAAGGGCTTGTAAGCCAGCATCAGTTATTTGGTCGCAGCAACTAAGGGCTAAGTATTGTAAGTTGGGGCAATTGGCAAGGGCTAGTAAGCCAGCATTAGTTATTTGGTTGTAACTAAGGTCTAAGTGTTGTAAGTTGGGGCAATTGATGACAAGGGTTTGTAAGTCAGCATCAGTTATTTGGTTGTGTCTAAGTTCTAAGTGTTGTAAGTTGGGGCAATAGACAAGAATTTGTAAGCCAGCATTAGTTATTCGGTAACAAGAATTAAGGGCTAAGTGTTGTAAGTTGGAGCAATTGATGACAAGGGTTTGTAAGCCAGTATTAGTTATTTGGCTGCAACTAAGGTCTAAGTTTTGTAAGTTGGGGTAATTGGCAATAATTTGTAAGCCAGCATTAGTTATTTTATAGCATTTTGCGAGATCTAATTCTTTAATATTTTTAAAATATTTAGCTATATAAAATAATACTTGATCATTTATGCAAAAATTTGTTTTTGCGAAATTTAAATATTCTATGTATGGGTTAATTTTATGTTTAAATAAATGATAATATTTAAACCAATTTTCAAAATCTGGTGAAATGTGACTAAATGGATGATGGCCGCATAAAGATTGGAATATTATTTTGTCAATTATTTCTTGCCATTTAGGTCCTAATTCTTGTTCCATTTTTTGTTCAATTGATTGTTCTTGCTCAATCTGTTCCATTGGCTCATTGCCTCTTGCTTCATTTTCCATTAAAAAAGCGTGAGAGAAAGAAAGGGAGAGTAGAAAAAGAGAAAAAATTATCTTTTTAAAATTTATAAATTTGTTCATGACTGAGCTCCTATTATTAAGTTTTGTTAAAATTTATCTAAGAACTGTAAGGTTTGGGAGAGCTGCTTTTAGTCTTTGTATTCCTGCATCGGTTATTTGCTTGCAGTTATAAAGGCTCAGGATTTGTAAATTAGGACAATTTACAAAAAATTGTAAGCCATCATCAGTTATTTGGTCACAAGAATTAAGTTTTAAGTGTTGTAAGTTGGGGCAATTGACAAGAGCTTGTAAACCATCATCAGTTATATTAAAGCAGCAAGCAAGATTTAGAATTTGTAAGTAAGGACAATTGACAGCAATAATGTGTAAATCTGCATCAGTTATATTGCACCAAGTAAGATTTAGAAATTTTAAGTTATGGCAATTGGTAGCAGTAAAGCGTAATCCTATACCGCTTATTTTAGTGCAACAAGAGAGATTTAGTGATTGTAAATTATGATAATTAGCTAAAGCTCGTAAACTTGCATCAGTTATATTTATACAATGGGAAATATCTAAAAATGTAATATCTTGAAATCTTTGTGTTACTGCTTTTATTACATCATCAGTTACATATGTATTTATTCTATTGACTACATTGTGAACATTTATATTAAGTTTTAATTCGCTTATATTTGCATTTGGATCAATTTTGCGTTTAAACATTCTATAAAAGTTAAACCAATGTTCAGAATCTGGTGGAATTTGAGTAAATGGACGATGGCCGCATAAAAAAGCTTGAAATATTATTTTATCTAGCATCAATTCATCTTCTTGCGTCATCTGTTCCCATTCTCTTTCAATAGCTATGCTTGCAGGTTGGTCCAATTCAATCTGGTCCATTGGCTCTCCATCTTCCATTAAAAAAGCGGGAGAGAAAGAAAGGGAGAGAAGAAAAAGAGAAAAAAGTATTTTTTTAAAATTTATAAATTTATTCATGATTGAACTCCTATTATTAAGTTTTGTTAAAAAAATATAAAATATGTTTTTTAATTTTAAGTTAAAATTTATTATTTGCAAATATTAATAAAATTGTTATAATTTTTATTACAAAATATTTATTTTTTATATTCGCGAATTGATAATTTAGCAAATTATTAAGTTTTTTATAGAAAAAATTACAAAAGATTGGGTTTAATGCAAAAGCTATGAATTCTTTAAATTAATATTAAGCCATATTATTAAGCCATGCATTTAAAAAACTAGAATCATAAATCTTAAAATTCTAATATTTTGCATAAATTGACTTATTTAAGGCCATTTTGATAATTTCAAAACTTGGTATTGCGTCTTATTGTCAATTTAAATAAAGAGTTTAAATTATGGTTCTTACAGATCTTTTAGAAAAAAATTCTCAAAAATATCCAAATAATCCTGCCTTTTCCATGAAAATGGAATTTCGTACTATAAATTTCACATATAAAGATGTATATGAATGTGCACAAAAAGCAGCCTTGTTTCTTAAGAGTAATAATTTAAAAAAGGGAGATAGGATTTTGATTTTTGCCCCCAACTCTCCATATTGGGGAATTCTTTTTTGGGGGTGCTTGTTGCAAGGCATTATAGTTATACCTATTAATGTGCAAAGTACTGGTGAGCAAATAAAAAAAATTATAGATCAAACTAATTCTCAATTTATTTTTAAAAGCAAATATCTAAAAAGAGAATTGCCTGAAAATTTAAAAATTTTTGAAATAGAATATTTAAGCGAGCTTATCGAAAGTTTTGATATAAAAGATTTTGAAAAGCCTAATATAAATGAAAACGATATTGTTGAAATTTTATATACTTCTGGAACTACTGGTGATCCCAAAGGAGTTTTGCTTACTCATAAAAATATAGCATCTAATGTTATAGGTATTTCAAAAATTTTTGATTTGAAACCTGGGCAAGAAAAGATTTTATCTGTTTTACCCTTAACACATATATTTGAACAAACTATTGGATTTTTTATGTCTACACATTATGTAGCACATATAGTGTATGCACATTCTTATGCAGCAATATTAGATTTATTGGATCAATATAAAATAACAAAAATGCTGGTTGTACCAGAGTTTTTAAGAATATTTATGTCTAAAATTAAAGTATCTTTTGAAAAAAGTTTTTTGAATAAAATTTTTAAAGTGTCTTTAAAGTTTACTGACAAGTTAAATAATAAGATAATTTCAAGAACTATATTTTATCCTGTAATCAAAAAATTTGGAGGCAAATTAGATACTTTTGCTTCTGGGGGTGCATTTTTGGATCCTAAATTGGAAAAAGAATGGAATGCCTTAGGGTTTTATATTATTCAAGGATATGGGCTGACAGAAACTTCACCAGTTGTTACATGTAATACTTTTAAAGAACATAAATTTGGTTCTGTAGGTAAGGCTATAGAAAAAGTAGAAATTAAATTGAAAGAGGATGGCGAAATTTTAGTAAAAGGCCCCAACGTTTTTCAGGGCTATTTTAATAATGAAGAAAAAACAAAAGAAAGCTTTACTGATGATGGATGGTTTAAGACTGGAGATATGGGTTTTTTAGATAAAGATAATTTTCTATTTTTAAAGGGACGTAAAAAATACATGATTAAAGGAGCAGGGGGGCAAAATGTTTTTCCTGAAGATATAGAACTTGAACTTAATGAGATAGAAGGTGTAAAAGATAGCTGTGTAGTTGGTATACCAGAACAAAGTGGTCAAGTTGATATACATGCGGTTCTATTATTAGAAGATAAAAAATTAAATCCTGAAAACATAATTCAAAAAGCTAATAAAAATTTGTCTAGTTATCAAAAAATTACAAGTTGTAGCGTATGGCCAAAACAAGATTTTGAACGATCTGCTACCAGAAAAATTAAAAAAGATATTGTACTTAAACAGGTTTTAGCAGCCAGAAATGGTCAAAGTTATGATGATACAGATAGTAAGTCTACTAAAATTATTAGTATATTAAGTCAGGTTACAGGTGTGCCGACAGAAAAAATTTCTGATAATTCTAATATTACAAGAGATCTGAGAATAGATTCTTTAATGCTGGTAGAGTTAGCTTTAAGAATAGAACAAGATTATGGTGTTATTTTAGATGCTTCTTTAATAAAAGAAGATACAACGGTTAAACAATTAGAAGATATAATAAAAACTCATGAGCCGGTGCAAAAAATAGAGTTAAGTAAATGGCCACGTTCTTGGTGGGCTTACTATATAAGAAGATGTTGCCAATTTATGTTAATTTTATTTTCAAAAATTTTTGCAAAAGTAGAAGTAGAGGGTCTTGAAAATCTGAAAAATTTAAAACAACCAGTCATATTTATGCCAAACCATACTACATATGTAGATCCGTTAGCAATCTTGATGGCTTTGCCAAAAAATATAAGAAAAAAAGTGTCATTTGCAGCAGCAAAAGATGTTTTGTATGAAACGTTTGGAAATGTTTCATGGCTTGCTGATCTTTTATTTAACTCTTTTTGTTTACCCAGAAAAAATGGCGATGGTATAAAGTTTGGGCTTGAAAATGTAGGAAACATGCTTGATCAAGGATATTCAGTTGTTGTATTTCCAGAAGGTGAAATGAGCGAAAGTAGTAAGTTGTTGAATTTAAAAAAAGGTACGGGTTTTATGTCTGTTGAAATGGGGGTTGATATTGTTCCTATAAAAATAACAGGTGCAAGCGATATTGTACCGTATGGCAAATTCTTTCCACGCAAAACAGGAAAAATAATTGTTAAATTTGCATCACCTATAAGATTTAAAAAGTCTGATTCTTATAAATTGGCAAGAGAAAAAATAGAAAAAATTTTAAAAAGCTTGTGATTTTTTAAATAAATTTTCTATCCTAAATGCCCTTGTTTAATTTTCAAATTAATTGTTCAAAAAGCTCTTGTTTAGCAGGGTCCCAGCTTTTTGGCTGTTTGCAAATTTAAGTAATTTTTATCTGATTTTTATAATAAAAAAAATTTTTTTAAAAAAAACTTGCAAAGACTAAAATTACGTGTATCATATTACCATCAACTAACGAACAGCAAGGCAAGACAAACGGAAAAGACAACTGGAAAATGATAAAATAAATTAGTCTTTGAAATATACGAAACTGACTTAAGGTTTCTGAACCTTAAGTTCGGACCTAAGTAATTTTTTGAGACGGAGAGTTTGATTCTGGCTCAGAATAAACGCTGGCGGCGTGCTTAACACATGCAAGTCGAACGAGAAAGCCCTTCGGGGTGAGTAAAGTGGCGAACGGGTGCATAACACGTGAGAATCTAGCCTTTAGTGAAGGATACCTTCGAGAAATCGAAGTTAATACTGCATAGTCCCCTCCGGGGGTAAAGATGGCCTCTTGCTGTCGCTAAAGGGTGAGCTTGCGGGCTATTAGCTAGTTGGTAAGGTAAAGGCTTACCAAGGCATTGATGGCTAGCCGACCTGAGAGGGTGTACGGCCACACTGGGACTGAGATACGGCCCAGACTCCTACGGGAGGCAGCAGTGGGGAATATTGCACAATGGGCGAAAGCCTGATGCAGCGACGCCGCGTGGAGGATGAAGGTCTTCGGATTGTAAACTCCTGTTAAGTGGAAAGAAATCTTTGCGAGTAATATGCGCAAAGGATGACGGTACCATTAGAGAAAGCTCCGGCTAACTTCGTGCCAGCAGCCGCGGTAATACGAAGGGAGCAAGCGTTATTCGGAATTACTGGGCGTAAAGAGCGTGACGGCGGTTAATTAAGTTGGTTGTTAAATTTCCTGGCTCAACCAGGAGTCAGCGATCAAAACTGATTAGCTAGAGGGCAAGAGAGAGAAGTGGAATTCTCGGAGTAGCGGTAAAATGCGTAGATCTCGAGAGGAACACCGGTTGCGAAGGCGGCTTCTTGGCTTGTTTCTGACGCTCAAGCGCGAAAGCGTGGGTAGCAAACAGGATTAGATACCCTGGTAGTCCACGCTGTAAACGATGATCACTGGATGTGGGTTTGGTTTATCCGAATCCGTGTCGTAGCTAACGCGTTAAGTGATCCGCCTGGGGAGTACGGTCGCAAGATTAAAACTCAAAGAAATTGACGGGGGTCCGCACAAGCGGTGGAACATGTGGTTTAATTCGACACTACGCGAGGAACCTTACCTAGATTTGACATGTAATTGACCGCTGTAGAAATACAGTTTTTCAAGCTTTGCTTGGACAGTTACACAGGTGCTGCATGGCTGTCGTCAGCTCGTGTCGTGAGATGTTGGGTTAAGTCCTTTAACGAGCGCAACCCTTGCTGCCAGTTGCTACTTTCTTCGGAAAGGCACTCTGGTGGGACTGCCTAGGAAACTAGGAGGAAGGTGGGGATGACGTCAAGTCCTCATGGCCTTTATGTCTAGGGCCACACACGTGTTACAATGGCTAGTACAAAGGGAAGCCAACCCGCAAGGGGGAGCTGATCTCATAAAACTAGTCTAAGTTCAGATTGAAGTCTGCAACTCGACTTCATGAAGTTGAAATCGCTAGTAATCGCATATCAGAACGATGCGGTGAATACGTTCTCGGACCTTGTACACACCGCCCGTCACACCATGAAAATCGTCTACACCCGAAATCAATTTAGCTAACCTTTTAGGAGGCGGTTGATGAAGGTGCGGAGGGTAATTGGGGTGAAGTCGTAACAAGGTAGCTGTAGGAGAACCTGCGGCTGGATCACCTCCTTTCGAGGGAGTAAAAATCCATCCAAGTTTACTTGGATATTAAATATTAGGTGTAAATTAAGAAATCAAGTCCGAATTTAAGGTTCAGAATTATAAAAAACAGTTTTGTATATGGTAAATTGAAGATTTAATAAGTTCTTTGAAATGTTTGTAGTTCTTAAATATTTCTCAAATATTTTAGGGTAAATACAAAATTTACTTTGAATTGAGCATTTAAAGTTTGTAAATAATTGAAAAGAGCATTTGGTGGATGCCTTGGTATTAGGAGGCGATGAAGGAAGCGGAAGACTGCTGTAAGCTTCGGGGAGCTGTCAATCGAGCTTTGATCCGAAGATTTCCGAATGGGGAGACCCACCTAGGCAGAACCTAGGTATCTTTACTTGAATACATAGGGTAAAGAAGCGAACGGCGTGAACTGAAACATCTAAGTAACGCCAGGAAAAGAAAACGAATGTGATTCCCTTAGTAGTGGTGAGCGAAGAGGGAATAGCTAAAAACCTATGTTGTGTAAGCCTGTACGCGTTGCAGCATAGGGGTTGCGGGAAATAATATTCTAAAAGTACTGTTTTTAGGTTGTTGAGTTTAATTTAATAGAATACTCTGGAATGGGTAACCATAGAAAGTGAAAGTCTTGTACATAAAAAATTGAATTTAATGATTATTGTTCTCCCAAGTACCACAGAGCACGTGAAATTCTGTGGGAATCTGCCCCGACCATGGGGTAAAGCTAAATACTACCTAATGACCGATAGTGAACAAGTACCGTGAGGGAAAGGTAAAAAGAACCCCGGGAGGGGAGTGAAATAGAACCTGAAACCAAATGTTTACAACCGGTGGAAGCGATATATACGTATGCGCGACCACGTGCCTTTTGCATAATGAGCCAACGAGTTACTCCTACGTTGCAAGATTAAGTTTAGAAAGAACGAAGTCGTAGCGAAAGCAAGTCTTAATAGGGCGATTAGTAGCGTGGGGTAGACCCGAAACCTAGTGAGCTATCCATGGACAGGGTGAAGTTCTGGTAATTCGGAATGGAGGCCCGAACCGGTATGGGTTGAAAACTGTTCGGATGATCTGTGGATAGGAGTGAAAGGCTAATCAAACTAGGAAATAGCTGGTTCTCCTCGAAATATATTTAGGTATAGCCTTGTTGAATTGTATATGGCGGTAAAGCACAGTTTAGGCTAGGGGGCGTAAGCTTACCAAACCTTTGCTAACTCTGAATGCCGTATATTTTGAAAACAGGAGTCAGACTGTGGGGGATAAGCTCCATAGTCGAAAGGGAAACAGCCCAGACCATCAGCTAAGGTCCCCAAGTATTCGTTAAGTGGTAAAAGAGGTGGAAATACACAGACAGCCAGGAGGTTGGCTTAGAAGCAGCCATCCTTTAAAGAAAGCGTAACAGCTCACTGGTCAAGTGTTTTTGCGCTGAAACATGAACGGGGCTAAACGAATCACCGAAGCTATGGCTTGTATCGTAAGATACAGGGGTAGAGGAGCATTCTTTGATATATGTTAGCTTGATCGTAAGGACAAGTGTATAGGTCAAAGAAGAGAATATGTTGGCATAAGTAACGAAAAAATAGGTGAAATTCCTGTTCGCCGAAAACCTAAGGGTTCCGTGAGAAAGGTTCATCCACTCAGGGTTAGTCGATATCCTAAGCCGAGGCCAGTTGGAGTAGGCGATGGAAAGCAGGTTAAATATTCCTGCACCACTTTTAGCGTTTGAGTGAAGGGGTGACGCAGTAAGATAAGCTGACTTGGATAATGGATTGCCAAGCTAAGTGATTAGAAGGTTTTTGCTGGAAAATCCGCAAAAGCAACTTTGAGGCATGATGGATATATCAATCTTAGCGAAAGATATGTTCGGCTGATTCTACACTGACCAGAAAAACCTCTAGCAAGCAAAAAAGTGATCGTACCGGAAACCGACACAGGTAGGTGGGCTGAGAATGCTCAGGCGTTGAGATAACTCTCATTAAGGAACTCGGCAAAATAGCCTCGTAACTTCGGGAGAAGAGGTGCCAATGTCGTTATTTTGTTTACAAAAGAAGCGATTGTTGGTTGCAATAAATAGGCCCAAGCGACTGTTTAACAAAAACACAGGGCCATGCTAACTCGTAAGAGGATGTATATGGTCTGACGCCTGCCCAGTGCTGGAAGGTTAACAGGAGGAGTTAAATTCTTCGGAATTGACGCTCTGAATCGAAGCCCCAGTAAACGGCGGCCGTAACTATAACGGTCCTAAGGTAGCGAAATCCCTTGTCGGGTAAGTTCCGACCTGCATGAATGGCGTAACGATTTGGGCGCTGTCTTGATGAGAGACTCAGTGAATTTGTAGTCCCGGTGAAAATGCCGGGTACCCGCGATAGGACGGAAAGACCCTGTGCACCTTTACTACAACTTGGCATTGATTTTTGGATTAATTTGTGTAGGATAGGCGGGAGACTATGATGTTGCAGCGCTAGCTGCAGCGGAGTCAACCTTGAAATACCGCCCTTGTTGGTTTGAAAATCTAACTCCTTTTCCGTAATCCGGAGGGAAGACATTGTCTGGTGGGTAGTTTGACTGGGGTGGTCGCCTCCAAAAGTGTAACGGAGGCGTTCAAAGGTTCCCTCAAGACGAATAGAAATCGTCTTATAGAGCGTAAAAGCAAAAGGGAGCTTGACTGCGAGACATACAGGTCGAGCAGGTGCGAAAGCAGGATTTAGTGATCCAGTGGTTCCGAATGGAAGGGCCATTGCTAAACGGATAAAAGGTACGCCGGGGATAACAGGCTGATCTCCTCTAAGAGTCCATATCGACGAGGAGGTTTGGCACCTCGATGTCGGCTCATCGCATCCTGGGGCTGGAGAAGGTCCCAAGGGTTTGGCTGTTCGCCAATTAAAGCGGTACGCGAGCTGGGTTCAGAACGTCGTAAGACAGTTCGGTCCTTATCCATCGTGGGCGTAGGATATTTGAGAGGACCTGTTCCTAGTACGAGAGGACCGGAATGGACGAACCTCTGGTGTTCCAGTTGTTTACCACAAGCAACGCTGGGTAGCTAAGTTCGGACGAGATAACCGCTGAAAGCATCTAAGTGGGAAACTCACCTCAAGATTAGATATCCCTTTCTTTGAATGAAGTTGTTAAGCTTGCTTAATGATGGAATAAAAAGATTTTTAAGATTCCTTGAAGACTACAAGGTTGATAGGCTGGGTGTGTAAGTACAGTAATGTATTTAGCTAACCAGTACTAATAGATCGATAGTTTTATTTGCATTAAAATTAATTATATGTTGTTGTAAGCATATTTAAGTTTGATTCAAAGTAGCTCCAATTTTTTAATTTATTTTGAACTACAAGCATTTCAAAGTTGAAATTTTTATAAAATTTCCTGGTGGCCATAGTCGTGGGGAAACACCCGTTCCCATTTCGAATACGGCAGTTAAGCCCACTACGCTGAAGATACTTGGCTGGAGACGGCCTGGGAAAATAGGTACTGCCAGGATTAAAATTTGAAGCCCCTGATTTCAGGGGCTTTTTTTACGTCTTTAAATTTTTTAAATTCAGATATAATTTTTTTTGAAAAACTATTTGATGAAAGCGCTATTATGAAAATGTTTAAAAAAATATTTATAGCAAATTTTATATTTTTGTTTTTTAGCTTTAGTAATTCTCTTTTAAGTTTAACTGTTCAAGAAAAGCAGCTTGTTAAAGCAGGAGCTGAATGCTATATGCGGGCTTTGTGTGGTCACGGATTTTGTTCTATGCTTATGTGTAATTTTTTTAATCAATTTTCAAAAGAAACGGTAGGCTATGAAGAAACCGTTTTTAGAAATTGGGCAGCAGATATTATAAATAAAAATAATATTGATATAAATATATCTGTTTACCCTGAAAATCAAAAATATATGCCACGTTTTATTATCAAGAATCTCCCTCAAAATATAGATATTCCTGAATTAAAAATAGATAATGACATTATTATTCCTGCCATTACTTTGAATAGCAAAGATATTGATATGCTTGAGAATTCTTATTGGCATTGTTCATATTATCTTTCTGAATAAAATAACAAATTAATTTTTGAATAAAAATTAAATTACATAGTAAGTAAAATATATAAAAATTATTTTACTTACTATATCTCTATATATATCACTTATTTTTTGTTATTTTGCAAAATATTATTAGTTCCATATAAACTATAATTGTGTTTGTATTTCTTTATCTTTAAGTTTTTAGGGGAGGGGAAAGAAATGAACATGGAACAAAAAAATATTTTTTCAAAAAAATTTTTTAAAAATTTTCTAAAAATAGTTTTTTTCTTTTTTTTATTTTTCAACTATCTTTTTTCAATTTCTAACGAAGAAGTTGTATTTTTGGCTAATCAGAAATATTCGCAATTATCAGGTTTTTCAAGTAAAAATTCAATCAATGATCAAGGTAAATGTTTTGAATTTTTATCAGCTTTATGGGCCGAACAAGAATTACATGAAAATATTTTGGGTTTTAATTTAGATTTATGTATCTTGAAACAAAAAAAAGATAAATGTTCTAATAAGATTAGATTTTTTGAACAAAGTGCTACAGAATACGATGTTGTTACAGATCATTTTTTGATTGAAAGTAAAAGTTCTTCAAGTCCAAATTTGTATACAAAAATAGAGCAATTAAAAAAAGAAAAAAACACAATAGAATTATGCAGAGAAATTTTAAATAATCATGAGTCTCGATTTTTAGAATTTTCATTTATGTATAGAGGCAAAAAGCCATGGATTGGAGTCAAAGGTTTATTAGAGAGAAATAAGAAGATGTTTTTTACATCAAAAATGATTAGAGGTGGAAATGAAAAAGAGTTGTTGTCTCAGTGGTTTGAATTAATAAAAACTATTGCTAAGCGCGAATTATTAGTTTTTTTTAGATCTCCTATTGATACTGAATTAGTTAGTAAGCTTCAAGAACATGATATAACTTTTTATGATAAAATAGATAGCCTAGATAGTGATTATGATTTTGAGACTGAAAGTGAATCAAGTATAAGTTTATCGCAAGATTTGCAAGACAAAGATATCAGAGACATGTCGCCTCAGAATATGTTAGATCTAGGTAGCGAATCAACTTTTGTAAGCATTAATTCAGGGATTTCTTTTGATGATGTTTTTTGTCAAAATGATTTAAGGCTTGCAGAAATGCAAAACCTAGAAGTGATCCAATCACCAAAGATACTATAGCTGTTATCAAAAGACCATATTGTATTAAAAATCCGGAAACTAAAAAAGCTATTGATGTAGATACTACAATTGGCAAAGTATAAAATAGTTGAATTTTTGATAAATCCATTAAATTAGCGCCTGTGCTTGCGCTTGCCATAACCATTGTATCAGATAATGGCGATACGTGGTCTGCAATTAGAGCCCCAGAAATTATTGCTCCAAGTACTGGAAACATGAGTGGTAGATTTTCTGCTATTATTGGCGTGGTTAGTCCAGAAAAAGAAAGCAGCATTGGAATTGTTATTGGTACCATAATTGCAATTGTTCCCCATGCAGATCCAATACAAACAGAGGTTATTGTACTAATAATAAAAAATATTATGGGTAAAAATTTTAAATTAACATTGCCTACAAGTTTGTTTGCTAAATATTGCCCTGTATGTAAATCATTTCTTATTATATCACCAAAAGTCCATGCCAAAATTAAAACTAATATTGCCGGAAGCATTAAATTTATGCCTTCCAAAAAAATAGAATTTAGCTCTTTGAAATATATTTTTCTTTGTGAATAATAATAAATTAAGCTTATTATTAAAGTAAAAAGCCCGCTGATAAATAAGGCATAAGATATTTCGGCTGCTTGAAAAGCTCTTAATACACTATTAGATCCACCGAGTAAATAATAGCCTCCAGAATATAAAAGATTAAAAACTAGGCTGCCAGATAATAAAATTATCGGAAAAATAAAATCTAAAAGAGAATTTTTTGCTAAATTTTTTTCACTTGCAGCTTTTACTTTTATTTTTGTAGCCGCTTTTCCTCCAAACAAATTTCCAGTTTCTTGTGCAATTTTTTCGTATTTTTTTATTGGTCCAAATGATATTTTTTGTAAAACTATAAACCATATTCCTAATATTAAAATTATTGCGTAAAAAATAAACGGTAAAACCTGTAAATATACCCAAAAAGTATCTGTTGATATTAATATATTAGAATTAATATTTAACTGATCAGATATCCCTGCATTATTAAGCGGTGCTACAATTGCGGCCATCCAGCTTGAAACTGGTGACAGTACACAAAGAGAAGATGCCATGGCATTTACAAAAAAAGCTAGTTTTACTCTTGGAATTTTAAAATTATCTGTTACTGGATACATAACAGATCCTGCTGTTAAACTGCTAAAATAATCGTCTACAAATAAAGTGGAAGAAAGAGCCAAGCATGAAGCTTCAGCTTGCTGTGCGGTTTTTAATTTTTTATTTATAAATCTTCCATAAGCACGTGATGCTCCAGTATGACTTATTAATGTAATTATAATTCCTAGCATTAATAAAAAAGATATTATCAATATGTTGCTATTGTTGCTTGATAAAAAATTTTTAATCGAAGTCAAATTTGATAAATCTAATGTTTGATAAAAACTATTTATTGATTTTACAAAAGTGCTTTTAACTGAGAAATCAGTTGCAATAAAAGCAGCAATAAAAATTCCTGATAGCAGGGATAATTTTACTTTTTTGGTTAAAAAAGCAAGGCTTAAAGTTAAGAGTGGGGGTAAGAGTACTAAAAAATTATTTTCCATAGTTTTTTAAAATTTCTAGGTTTTATGCGGCTTATTTTAATAAATCATAAAAATATTTCTTTTACTTTTATTTTACAGTATTTTATTCAGAAATACAAAAAACATGTAAAGTTTTTTGTATAGAAAAATCGAGAAGTTTAATTTATATTATTTTAATAACATTTTATTAAGAAGGAGAAAAAAGTGCATGTTTTTAAAAATTTCAAATGGTCAAAAAGCTATATATATATATAGCTTTAATTATTTTTTTCAATAATTTATTTTCAGCTCCAACTATTTATGATACAACCCAAACATTGGGAGTTGCTGCTACTATAAAAGATTTTTATTGGTATAGAGATGGTTTTCAGGTTAGTACTATGGCAACAATCGCAATTCCAGAACCTGTAGGTTGTATAGGTGGAGATTTTTCGGCTGGAGTTGATTTAAATGCGGGAGTTTTAAACTTATCAAGTGATTTGTATTTAGGGGCTGGTACTTTTATAAAGGCGGGCTCTGGCAATGGATTAATTTTTGGTGAAGGGAATTCTTTTATTTTTGGTGGGGATGTTCAATTGGCAGATTCTTCTCCAAATGTGATAGTGACTTATAATCTTGTGATAAATGGGGGAGGATATTCTTTAGATTTTAATGGTCAATCTCTGGTTGTTTATCCAGACGGCCTTTTGTCTTTAAAAAATACAACACTTAAAAATTTCACGACAGACAGTATTATTGTTGGGGAAGATGCAACTTCATTTTTATATTTGGATAATGTAACAATAGAACTGACGGGAGACTTTGATTTAAGTACGGGCGGAGAAATCAATATTACTGGTGTTGTTTGTGTAAAAGGCAATGGTCATACTTTTTCTTTAACAGCTGGAACAATATCTATGGCAGAAAATTCCGTTTTATATTTTGACAACGGAACTACTTTTAAAATTAATGGAGGAACATTTACGCCTGATGCATCATCGACATTGTTTTTTGACAGTTGTACTGTAGATGTATCGGTTGCTGATTTGACCGTAGGCTCTGGATCTGTCTTATTTGAGAATAAAGTTGCTGTGAAGGGTAGTGGTACCTCGGGCC
>JAIPGX010000009.1 GCA_021735465.1 Candidatus Babeliales bacterium
AGGAGGCTTTTCTATAAAAATTGCAATTCCTCTCTCTAAGGCAAGCTTCGCTACTTTATAGTGTACATCAGGGTAACTAGCTACAATAATCGCATCAAGTTCCTCATTTTCGATCATTAAATTATAATCGCAATAAGATTTAGCTCCATATTTTACTGCTGCCAAATCAGCTTTGTTTTTATCAATATCACAAGTTGCTACAGTTGATACCGAAGTGATTTGTGCAAGGCTTGGAAGTATATTATCCCAACTTTGCTCACCAATTCCTACAACAGCTACTTTAAACACTTTTTCCATCCTTTAAGTAATCTCTTACAAAGCCTTTTACAGAATCAAAACAATCACATGCAAGGACTTCGTCTTTTGTTAACCATGCCACTTTTGATACTTCTTCAGCTCTTCCCTTGAGCTCCGATTCCTCAGCTTCCATTGTATAAATAAAATCAACATGGATATGTTCAATATCTTTACTGTTCTTGGGAATAATTTGATAAAGCACACCGTAAGGCCGTGGAATTTGACAATCAACTTCCCCCCTTAAGCCAATATCCTGATCATCGCTAACTATGCGAGCCTTCACCCCCGTCTCTTCAAAAACTTCTCTTAATGCAGTTTCGTGTGGCAATTCATTTGGATCCATATGTCCTCCTGCAGGAAGCCATTTTTGGAGTTTATTATGAAAAACAACTAAAATCTTTGTTCTTTCCGGATTTGTTACATAGCCGGTAGCTGTAAAATCTCTTCTAAGGTTTTTGGTTTTTTCTACCAAGACATTATTTGCTGTGTCCATAGCTATAAAATCTCGTCTAAGATCTTTATTTTTTTCTACCAACATAATCTATGCTCCTTAAATGAATTTTATATTTTTATGCAACCATACACCATATGCAACATATGCGACCAATTATTATATTTATTTTCCACATGAAAAATGGATAGTAGCAAAAGAACATATCCCTGTAAAGACATGTTTTTTAAATTTAAAGATATCATTCTTAAACTTAATTTTTTATATTAAAATACAATATGAATATATTATCATTTTAAAAATTCAAAAAATATATTTTTAACGCTTTTTTAATACAGGCTTGACACTTTTGCATGGCAAACTTAACAAGGCCTTGATAAGTTTGCATGGTTCATTATTTATAATTAAATCCTGAAAATTTAATTTATTATAAAATAAGTATTATTTTTAGCTTTTTTGACAAATTGAATTTATTATATATTCTCAAAACTAAGCATTTTAATTTATTAAAAAATAATTTTGGGAATTACTATGATCAGGCTATTAAAATTCAAAAAAATATTTTTACTCATTCTTTTATTCTTTTCAACTTTTGTCGCCAAAGCTATGCTTGATGAAATTGATAAAACGAGCGCTATTAAAATAAAAAATTATTACTCAAGTCTTCCGCCTCAAATGCCTGCCTATAATATTAAAGATCGTGCTGTTAATCGTATGGCAACCATATGTTATTGGGCTAAAGTATTAAATGAAAAAGTTAGTAGAATATTTTTTACATTTGCACAGCATTATATAGATGATCATGCAAGCAAAATTTATCTTAATAATGCGGGAATTTTGCATTTTCAAATAAGTAAACATTTTTTACTCTTAGAAGGGCTATTTAAAAACAACGATCAACAAAAAAATGTGGAATTTTTAGCAATTACCAATTGTATCGAACGGTTAATTTTTGATATTGCTACAATTGATGTTCATAACAATTTTAAGCAAATTTTTTCTTCAATAATAAGTGAAAGAGAAGAAATACTTAAGCAAAAACTTGTTTATAATATTTTAGGCCCCCCTCTTATATGCCCGTTATTAAGATCGCAAGCTCCTAGACTTTTTGATGCAGCAAAATATACAAACAATAAAATTTTTGAAATATTAAAAAAATATTATTGTAGAAATTTTTTACAAGCCACGGCTTTAAGATGGGCTGAAAAATCCAAAGAAAATGCTTATTTTTCATTGTGTTGCTCTCATGAAAAAGGCGAAATATTTCCTGAAATTTGTTTTTGTGGACAAACTACTTCTAGTGATAGGCCACATCCATGCCTATTTTATCCATCAAATCTGCAAGATCTTTATCTATTCGATATTGAATATTTCATTAATGCAATTTTTCTTGAAGAACAAATATATATTAATACCTTCCAAAAAATAACTACAAAAAAAGCTTTAAAAATAGAAAAACAAAAAACTATTAAATATTATCAACAAGCACTGAAGCTTAATGCTATAAATCGAGAAATGGAATTACGCACAAAGCAAGAGAAAAAATTACATAAGATAGATACAGAACTTTCCAAACAACATAACATAGCAATAAAAAGTGCATTACAAGAAGCACGCCAAGAAAAAAAAGAACGTTTTGCACGCGCAAGAGAAGACCTTGAAAATACGCGCTCAGAAATTCTTTCTGATGAATATAATCGTTTAAAGACTGAACAAGAAAAAATTCTTGCTCTTGAAAAACAAAGACTTTTGGCAGAACAAGAAAAAAATTTGCGCGAACAACAAGAACAACGTAATTTTGAAGATGTTAGGATGGACGTTGAAGATTTAAGTATTCAAGAATCTGAAATATCTGCTATTGAAAATCAATCAGAAGATTTTGTTTTAATAAACAATATTTTTGGGCAAATTTATAAGACAAACAAAGAGATAGTTAAACTTATAAACCAGGCAAAAAAATGTCTTGCTCACGATAGTTCTTTAATTGTTTTGTTAACAAAAATGCAAGCTGACAATAATAATTTGACATCAAATAGGTCATTAGAAAATGGTTTTAAAAAATGCATAGTTAATACAGACTCTCTTAAATTTTTTACATATATGTTAAGAGTTATCAGCTCTTCTGATTCTAATGCTCTACGTTGCAAAAATGAATCACGCTCAGAACAAATTGAATTTTTAAACTTTTTCAAAGAAAATATCATACAAAAATGCGGCCATAGCTGGTTAGTTAATTATACAAATTTTAGAAACGAACTCATTAATTTGGGAAAAGAACTACTTGAAGCAATTAAAAACAAATTGCCACCAGATTATGATAGTGTTTTAATTATGAATAACTTTGAACGAACTCAGACAAATCTTTTTGACTTATTGCAAGTATCAACACCTGCACCTTCAGCTAGAACATGGTGCACAATTTCATAAATTGAAAAAATTTTAGACCAAAATATTGCCCAATTTAGGGCCACTAATAATTTTAATTTTTTATATCCCTTGGATATTTCAAAATATTTCGAATCATAGATATAGCATTATCATATTCTTTAAAAAATTCTTTTAATCCACACATAGCAAGATCATAATTAAAATCTGGTGTGTTAGAAATCGAATCTTTTGCCCACAAATTTTCATAATAATAAAAATCATGTTCAGGTAAATTTCCAGAAAAAGTATAATTTTGCTCTTGAAGATAATTTAATAGAAAAGATGCATCGAAAATTCTAACAAGACTTTTGAGTAATTTAAAATAACATAAATCACTAGCGTCAGGCTGTTTTTGCAAATAATTAGTTAATAAAAACATATCACTTGAATCATCAAGACAATTAAAAACAGAAAAATATGCAATATCATAAAATTGATAATACATGCCACAAAATGGCCAATCTATAACTGTTAATTTTTGATCATTAAAAAATATGTTTCTAGGATTTAAATCCCCATGACAGAAAGCAAAAGGTCTCTGTTGTGCATTTAAAATTTGCTTCAAATTAAGTACTTTATTTTTAACGTCTTTTAAAAACGGTTTTAATTTTTCTTCTTTATCAAGAGCATCAAGATTTTTTATAACTACACCAAATACATCTTTAATATTATTATTACTATCAATATTTTTAATTGATTTTAAAAAATCAACCATAGCATTTAAAACTTTAGTTGTTTTTGCTTGCTCAATATTTAAAGTGTTTCCTGGTACAAATTCCATAATCATTACATTTTCATTATGAAAATAGATTTTTGGCGCAACACCAATTTGAGCAGCACAAACAGATTTTTGTATTTCATATTTACTAAACTCAGATACTTCCTTAAATATTTTAGCAACATATGATTTTTCTTTTGTTATACAAAGAAATTTTTCACCAAAACTTAAACCACCTGAAAATTGTTTAATCTCTAAAATTTTATCTTGAATATAATTTTCAAAAATATTTTTAATTTTTTCTTCGTACTTATTTTCCAATATTTTATTTTGATTCTTTTTTTTAGTGTTCATTCTATTAACCTCAGAAAATAAATTTACGCAACATGCCAAAAATACTAAAAATATTAATTTCTTAAAATTTTTCATTTCCCTCCCAATCTTGAGGAAGCATGCATTTATATTTGTAATTTGGTATTTTTTCTATTTGTTTAGCAAGCAAAAAATTGCCTGTTATATGTTTTTGATCAAATAAATCACCGGCAAAATAAATATTGTACATTTTATTCTTTCTTTAATAAGAAATTACATAAAAAAGTTACAGATACTTTCAATATATTAAATTTATTTTAAATTAGTAGCAAATGAAGTAAAAAAATCCCATTTTCCCATTTGTAACATTTATTATTTTTATGATATACTTTTATCGAATACATAGAAATATAAAAAAAGGATTTATTTTATGAAAAAATTTCAAGTTAAAGTTGATGCAAGAAATAGAGTTTGTTTAACTAAAATTTCAAAAAACTTACCTTCTTCATTTTCTGTATATGAAAAAAATGGAAAAATAATACTGGAGCCACTTGTTGAAATTCCAGCAGATGAGGCATGGTTATTTAAACCAGAAAATAAAAAAATTCTTGATGAAGTAAAAAAAGGGCTGAGTCAAGAAGGTATAATTTCGAGAAGCTCGTTCAAAAAATACTTGAAAGATTAATTTTATGAAAGGATTTCAAATGATTTCGCAAAAAATAATTCAAGAAGTAATAGAAAGACTGATTAAAGCATATAATCCACTAAAAATTTATCTTTTTGGCCCCTATGCATGGGGAAATCCAGATGAAGATACAGATCTTAATATCTTACTCATAGTCGAATCATCTGATGAAAAAGTTTACAAAAGAGGCGACAGAGCATTTGATGCATTACTAAGTTTTAAAATACCTATAAATGTAACGGTTTTTACTAAACAAGAGTTCGATAAATTCAGTCAAGATGTAACATCATTGAGTTACGAGGTAAAAAACAGAGGAAAGATATTGTATGCCAGGAGTTAATGATTGGCTCAAAAAAGCATCCAGTGATCTAAAAGCATCCAAAAAATTATCTGACGATGACGAAACGCTTGATTGCTCAGTTTTCCATACGCATCAATGTGCAGAAAAGATATTTAAAGCATTTATTGTTTTTAGCAAAAAACCCATTCCAAAAACTCACGATCTTAGATTTTTGTTGTTATGCTGTGTAGAAGTTGATCCTGAAGTAATGTTACTATCGGATGAAAGTAAAGGCTTGGATGCTTATGGGCAAGATTCACGTTATCCAAACGATCATTTTTATGTTGATAAGCAATGTACAGAAAAAGCTATTGAAATGGCAGAAAAAATTTTAATTACAATTAAAAAAAAATTAAATATAAGAGCTCAGACAAAAATTATTTTTTAAATTTTTAGTGCATTAACTAGATTTAAATCCCAATTAATAATTGGCGGCAAAGGATCTGGAATATAGGCTTTGTAGCCGGTTAGACAACTAACAATTTTATCTGCAGGCATCTTCATAATAATCTCTTATTTGCGAGTGTGAAAATAAAGAATCTTGTTATTTTCAAAAATAATATAAAATGAAAATAACTTAATTAAATTAGTTTTTATTCCACACCTTTGTATGAAATCAATCGCGCATTCAAAGCAACAATAATAGCACTCAACGACATAATCAATGCACCAACCGCAGGTGAAATCTCAATACCATAACGTACAAATACCCCTGCGGCCAATGGTATTACAAAAACATTATATCCAGTTGCCCAAAAAATATTTTGTAACATTTTGCGATAGCCAATTTTTGAAAGCTTTATAACATCAACAACATTTTTTGTATCATTTTTTATAAGTATTATATCTGCAGTTTCGATAGAAACATCAGTTCCAGCACCTATTGCAATTCCAACATCTGCCACAGCAATGGCAGGTGCATCATTAATTCCATCGCCAACCATGGCAACAGTAAAACCTTCTTGCTGAAGACCTTGAATTTTAGATACCTTTTGATCAGGCAAAACTTCTGCATAATATTTTGTTATACCTAATTTTTTGGCAACAGCCTGCGAAGTACTCTTGTTATCACCCGATATCATAACAACTTCTATGCCCATGTCTTTTAAAATTTTACAAGTGTCAACTGATTCTGGGCGTAAAACATCTGATAATCCAATTATTCCTTCAATGCCATTTTGAGTAGCAACAAAAACAACAGTTTTACCTTCGTCTGCATTTTTTTGTGAAATTTTTTCAACAGACTCTAACTGTTTTTTTAATTGATTTTCTTCAAAATCAATAATATTTAACAATCGCTTGTTTCCAATAAAAATAACTTCATTATTTATAGTGGCACTTGCACCTTTGCCTGGAAAAACTTTACTGCTTGTCACTTCAGGTAATTTAATTTTATCTGTTTGTGCCTTTTTAACAATGGCATCAGCAAGACTATGTTTAGCATAACTTTCAATAGCTGCAGAATAAGAAAGAATCTTATCAACTTGCCAATTACCAACCGGAATAATATCAGTAACTTCAAAATGCCCCTTGGTTAATGTGCCGGTTTTATCAAACACAACTGCATTTATTTTACGTGCTTGCTCAAATGCTGTTCTGTTACGTATTAAAATTCCATTTTTTGAAGAAAGTGTTGTAACTATAGTTACAACTAAAGGAATTGCTAGTCCTAATGCATGAGGACATGCCGAAATCATAACAGTTACACTGCGAGTAACGGCTAAAGAAAGTAACCCGCTATAAAAAAACCAAACAACAAATGTTATAAAGCCAGCTGTTCCTGCAATTAACGTTAAAAAGAAAGCTGCTCGATCTGCTAAATTTTGTGCATGAGATTTGCTTTCCATAACTCGGCTCACAAGCTCTATAGTGCGAGCAAGATAAGTTTGAGATTGACTTTTATTTACTTCAATCGTTAATGCACCACTACCATTTAGCGCTCCTGCAACAACCGATGCACCTGGAGATTTATATACAGGGCGAGATTCTCCTGTAAGTGCAGCTTCGTTAACCTCAGATTCACCTTCAACAATAACGCCATCTGCTGAAATTTTTTCACCTGGACGCACAATAACAACATCACCTACTTTTAACTTTTCAATTTCAATATCTCTTATTGTTCCATCGGGAAATTTTTTATGTGCAGTTGAAGGAACTAATAAGGCTAATCTTTCTAAAGATTTTGATGCTCCAATAACTGAACGCATTTCCAACCAATGCCCGACAAGCATAATATCAATAAGTGTCGCCAACTCTACAAAAAATGGTTCACCTTGAAATCCAAAGATGATTGCTGCACTATAAAAATAAGCAAGAATAATAGCCAAACCAATTAAGGTCATCATACCCGGCCTGTATGACATTAATTCATCTTTCATGCCACGTAAAAACGGCATACCACCATATAAAAAAATTATCGTAGATAATATTAATATAATTATATCTTGCCCATAAAAATGAATAGTCATACCAACCATTGATTGTATCATAGGAGAAAGAAATAAGATTGGAATAGTAAGTATCAAACTTATCCAAAATTTTGTGCGTAAATCTTTAAGCATAGACAGATGGTGCTCTTGATGTTTTAAAAATGAGAATTTTTCTTTTCTTACAGAACAATGCTTATTCATTTTAAACTCCATTACTATTGTTATCGATTTTTATAAAAAATTTTTCGATTAAACTTCCAACTATCCAAACTCCAACAGCAATCAATAGAATCACAAACCAATCAATAATTCCAAGAGGAACCATGCTAAATATTCTTTGAAAAAACGGAATATAAACAATACCAATTTGCAAAATTAATGAACTTATAAGTGCGCCGACCATCCAAAAATTAGAAAACAATTTTATATTATATTGTGATCTTACCATCTGAACCCTTACTAGCTCTAGAGCAACAAAACAAGTTAATACCATAGTATGTCCAAGTTTTGCACTTGTTCTTAATCCAAAATGGCATGCTATTAAACCGCCTAAAGCAAGAATAATTCCCATCACTAATACTCTAAAAGCAAAAAATAAAGATATTATTTTCTCATTTGAATTACGAGGCTTTCTCATCATGACTTGAGTATCAATTGGATCCATTGCAAGAGCTAGAGCAGGCAAACCATCAGTAATCAAATTAAGCCAAAGCAACTGAATTGGTAAAAGTGGAATATACGGATTTCCCGCTGAATCTTTAAATGCAAATAAAGTTCCTATAAAAATAATGAGAAGTTCTGAAACATTTGCTGATAATAGGTAATTAATAAATTTAACAATGTTATCATAAATTCCACGCCCTTGTTCAACTGCATTTACTATAGAAGCAAAATTGTCATCAGTAATAACCATATCAGATGCTTCTTTTGTAACTTCAGTGCCCGTTATCCCCATAGCAATACCAATATCAGCGGATTTAATAGCTGGAGCATCATTTACACCGTCTCCCGTAACTGCCACAACTTTACCACCCGCCCTCCAGGCCTTTACTATACGCTGTTTATGCTCTGCTGAAGTTCGAGCATAGACAGCAATATCTTGAACTTTGTCTTTCAAATCTTCGTCAGTTATTTGATCAAGTTCTGCTCCAGTAAAAGCAAGTGATTCATCATCAAAAAGACCGACTTCTTTTCCAATAGCAACAGCAGTTTCTTTATAATCTCCTGTAATCATAACAGTACGAATACCAGCAATCTTACATTTCTCTATAGCCTTTTTTACTTCTGGACGTGGAGGATCAATCATTGCAATAAGACCAACAAATACTAAGTCTTGCTCTAAAGATTCATCAATTTCTTGATCCGTTATTCTTTTGTAAGCAACAGCAAGTACACGCAATGCCTGAGTTGCAAACGAATCATTCGCTTGCATAATATTTTTTTTATATTCTTCAGTTAATAAAATTTCTTGGCCATCTAAAAATATATTTGTTGATCGATCACAAATAACATCCGGAGCCCCCTTAACAAAAAGAATTTTACCATTTTGATCATCTCTTATCATACTCATACGCTTACGATCAGAATCGAACGGAATCTCATCTTGTAATGGGTATCCTTTTTCTAAATCTTTTTTATTTAAATCTGCTTTAGCAGCAGCTACCAAAAGTGCGCCTTCTGTTGGATCTCCAACTATTTGCCACTGCGAATTTTTTTGTATCAAATTTGCGTTATTACATAGCACTCCAATTTTAAGAGCAAAAAACAATTCTTGATAATCATCATAATCATCTGTTTTAATAATTTGATCATCAATTAAGAACTGTCCCTCGGGTTCATATCCCGTTCCAGTCACATCAAAATTTTTATTATTCACCCACATTTTGCGAACCGTCATCTCATTTTTTGTAAGCGTTCCAGTTTTATCTGTACATATAACCGAAGTACAACCAAGCGTTTCTACAGACATTAATCGACGAATAATTGCATTTTTTCTTGCCATCCTGCGAACACCGATTGCAAGAGCAACGGTCACAACTGCTGGCAATCCTTCTGGAATAGCGGCTACAGCTAAACTTAATGAAGTTAAAAGCATAGATACATAACCATGACCTCGCAAAATGCCAAACAAAAACACCATTCCAACAATGCCAAAACAAATTGCAACAAGTTGATATCCAACATGCCTGAGTTGAACCTGCAAAGGCGTAGGCTCTTCTTCCTCAGAAAGCATCGATGCTATTTTACCAAGTTCGGTTTTTCTAGCAGTTTGAGTAATAATTATAGTACCTTTTCCACGTACAACAATTGTACCCATAAAAGCCATATTTTTTCGATCACCTATTGGCAATTCTTCTTTTGATAAGACATCAGAATTTTTTATAACAGGAACAGATTCTCCTGTTAATGAAGCTTCTTGCATTGCAAGCTGTATTGAATGAATAATTCGACCATCTGCAGGTACAATATCACCAGCTTCAAGCACAACAATATCGCCAGGAACAATTTGATTTGAAGCAATTGTTTGCAAAACCCCATCCCTAGTTACTTTAGACATTGGCTTAGTTAATTTTTTTAGAGATTCAAGCGATTTTTCAGCTTTATATTCTTGAAAAAAACCAATTATGGCATTAAGAATAACAATAATTCCTATTGCTAATGCATCAACCCATTCTCCAAGAAAACCTGAAATAATCAAAGCTCCAATTAATACCCAAATTATAAAACTTGAAAATTGATTTAAAAAAATGAATAAAATAGAAAATCTTTTTTTCTCAGGCAATTTGTTTAAACCATATTCTTCAAGGCGTTCAGATGCTTGTTCAGATGTTAAACCCTCTTTAATATCAGTCTTTAAAATTTGCACTATTTCTTTAATTGAAAGATTCCACCATAATTTTTTCATAATACACTATCTCCTCGCGCTCTCAATCTCCCATTTTATTATCACAATTTTAATTTCATCTCCCTCCATATAACATAAACAGCAGGAATTATTATTAATGTAAGCAAAGTTAATGTTATAAGTCCTCCCCATAAAGGTGCAGCTATACGTTTGGCAACATCTGAACCAACACCGTCACTTAACATTATAGGAATTAGACCTACAATATTAATACCAATAGCCATCAAAAGCGGACGAACACGATATGATCCATGCTCAACAACCATAGTTATTAACTCTTGAATATTTTTTATGCGTCCACTTTCGCCCCATTCCTTAAATCCTTCTTCCAGATAAACAACCATTATCGATGCTGTCTGCGCAGCAATACCAAGAAGCGCTATCATTCCAACCCAAACAGCAACAGACGTATTATATTTAAAAAAATACAGAAGCCAAATTGCACCCATTGCAGCAAATGGAGTAGCTAACATAACAATTAATGCTTGAATAATTCCTCCAAAAAGAAGAACCAATAGCATAAAAATAATAAATACGGTAATTGGAATCACAATTTTCATAAGATTCTGCATTCTTTCCAAATATTCATATTGCCCTGTCCATTTCAAATAATAACCAGTTGGCATTTTCAATTCTTTTTCAACTGCAGCCTTAGCATCAACTACATAGCCTCCAAGATCGCTACGCGTAGTATCTACATAAACCCAACCATTTAAATAGCCCATTTCATCCTTAATCATAGGAGCGCCCATAGTTGCTTCTATTTTTCCTAATAAACCAAGTGGAACATGCTCAAATCTATTCATAAGCTTATTTGATTCCATATTCATTTTCATGTTCATTCCATTGTTCATGTTTCCATCTTGTCTATTAATTGGAACAAGTATTTGTTTAAGTTGATCGATACTATCACGCAACTCTCTCGGGTAACGCACATTAATTTTATATCGTTCACGACCTTCAATAGTTGTTGCCACATCAAGTCCACCTATTGATGTTTCAATAATATCAAACACATCCATAACTCTTAGACCATATCTGGCTAAAGCTTGTCTGTCGGGAATAAAATCAATAAAAAATCCTCCTAATTCGCGTTCTGCATAAACACTTCGTGTATCAGGTACTTTTCTAAGAATTCGCTCAAGCTCTTGTCCAATTGATGCAATTTTTTTTAAATCATCTCCAAAAACCTTTATACCTATGGGAGTACGAATTCCTGTGGTAAGCATATCTATCCTAGCTTTTATAGGCATAGTAAAGGCACTCTGAAGACCTTCCATTAATAGAGCCTGTTCTATTTCTTTAAATAATTTTTCTTTAGTCATTCCAGAACGCCATTCAGATTTTGGCTTAAAATTTATAACTGTTTCGATCATCGATAATGGAGCAGGATCTGTTGATGTTTCAGCTCGACCAACCTTGCCAAATACAGTTGCAATTTCAGGAAAAGATTTCAAAATTTTATCCTGTTTTTGTAAAAGTTCTTTGGCTGTTTCAATTGAGATACCTGGCGTAGTAACCGGCATAAAAAATAATGATTCTTCATCAAGGGGCGGCATGAATTCTGAACCCAGATTAAGAAAAACAGGGATAGTCAAGAACATTAAAGCAAAAATTCCAATAACCATTAAATATCGTTTTTTGACGCAAAAATTTAATATTGGCTTATAGGTTGCAATACATATGCGATTGATAGGATTTTGTTTTTCTGGTCTTATTTTTCCGCGAATAAAAGTAACCATTAATGCTGGAATAAGAGTAACGCCCAATATGGCTCCAAAAAAAACTGAAAATGTTTTTGTAAATGCTAATGGCGAAAAAAGACGCCCCTCTTGAGCTTGTAATATAAAAACAGGAATAAAGGAAATTACAGTTACCAGCAAACCAGAAAAAACACTTGGTCCAATTTCTTTTGCCGCCTGTATTATTATTTCGTTTCTCGGTTGTTTTCCATCATTTTTTTCAAGTTTTTTGTGCGCATTTTCTGTCAATGTAACACCGGCATCAACTACATCACCTATGCCAATGATAATACCAGCAAGAGACATAATATTAGTTGTTAACCCCATAAAATACATTGGTATAAATGATAAAGCAACTGCAATCGGTAATGTAATTATTGAAACTAGTGATGATCGAAAGTGAAAAAGAAAAAGTAAAATAAAAAGCAAAACGAGTAAAATTTCCTCCCATATAGCATCAAATATGGTTCTTACAGAATGTTTAATTAATTCAGATCGATCATAAACAGGAACAACTTTTATACCCTTAGGAAATGCCGGTTGCATTTCTTTGATTTTTTCTTTAACTCTATCAATAACCCCTAAAGCATTTTCTCCATAACGCATTACAATAATACCACCAACTGCTTCTCCATTACCATTAAGCTCAGCAAGCCCTCGACGGATATTACCTCCAATTTGTACTTTGGCAATATCTTTTATCAAAATAGGAGTGCCTTTATTATCAGTTCCAACAACTACCAATTCAAGCATCTCTTTATTAGTTATATAACCTCTTCCTCTTACAATATATTCATGCTCTGCCATTTCTATAACACGACCACCAACATCATTATTTGACATTTGAATTGCATTTTTTACCGCAGTAATCGAAATACGATATGCCTGTAATTTAATTGGATCAATTTCAACTTGATACTCTTTTTCATATCCTCCAACACTAGCTACTTCTGCAACTCCTGGAACAGAAGACAACCAATAACGTAAATACCAGTCTTGAAAACTTCGAAGTTCCTGCAATGATCTTTTTCCAGTTTCATCTATTAATGCATATTGATAAACCCATCCAACTCCAGTAGCATCCGGACCAAGTTGAGGATTTACACCTTCTGGCAATTGACTTTGTAAGTTGGACAAATATTCAAGCACCCTACTTCGAGCCCAATAAATATCTGTACCATCTTCAAATATTACATATACAAAAGACAAACCAAACATAGTAAATCCACGTACAAGCTTAACTTTGGGAGCTGCAAGAAAAACAGTTATTAATGGATAAGTAACCTGATCTTCAATAAGATTAGGACTCCTCCCCATCCATTCAGTAAAAATAATAACTTGAGTATCTGAAAGATCTGGTAAGGCGTCTAATGGAGTTTTGCGAATTGCAAATACCGCCCAAGCCACCATTAAAATAGTAATCAAAAAAACTAAAAAACGATTTCTTCCACAAAAATCTATTATTGATGCAATCATTATAACCTCACATTCCATGTTCTTTCATACCACCACCACTAGAAGACTTAATCCGACTTTCTGAATCAAGAAGAAATTGCGCACTTGTAACTACACTATCACCAACCTCTAAACCTCCAAGAACTTGATAAAAGGCATCTGCCTTATACCCAAGCCTAACCTGGCGAGGTTCATAATGACCATTACCCAAAGAAACAAAAACAATTTTTCTTTTACCCGTATCAATTAGAGCTTCTTCTGGTAATGCAAGTCCATTACCAATCGGAACTTCTATGTTTACAGTTGAATACATTCCAGGCTTTAATGCAAAGTTTTTATTATCACATTCAAACCGAATTTTTGCAGTACGTGTAGGATTATCAACTGTATATTGAATAAAAGTGATTTTACCTTCTATTGTTTTATCAGGAAGAGAAGTGGCCTTTATTTTCCCTTTTTGCCCCATTTTAACAAGCTCAATATCTTGTTCATAAATATCAGCAATTATCCATACATGAGATAAATCAGCAACAGTAAAAATAACCATTCCCGGGCCAACATTCATTCCGATAAATGCATTTTTACCCAAAACAATTCCATCGCTTGGAGAGCGAAGAACAAGTCTTTTGGAGGGTTTTTTGATTTTTTCTAATTTTGCAATCTCACCATCTGGAATATCCCATAATTCCAATCGTCTTTTAGTAGCATTAACAAGATCATTATTAAGGCGCTTGAAATGTTCTGCTAAATATCCCTTACCAAACTTATTATCTTGTAGTGCTAAAATATATTCTTCTTGTGTCGAATATAATTCTGGACTGTAAACCGTAAATAATGGCTGTCCTTTTTTAACAGGAATGCCGGTAAAGTTGACAAATAAATCTTCTATCCAACCACTAAATTTTGTCTGAATCACAGATTTAAGTCTTTCGTCGACTTCAACAATACCAACTGTTCGAATCATTTTTTTAAGATTACGTATTTTTATTTTTTCTGTAATAATTCCCATTAGCTGCTCACGATATGATGGGATATGAACATCAGAATATTCTGGTATTTTATTTGTCATTTGCGTAGTTTTTACATGTTGTTCTTTGTTAATATTTTTTTGTTTTTGATTAAACTTGAAATAAAAATAAAAGATAACAATAACGACAATAAATATAAAAACCGTACCAATGAAAACAGAAATTTTTTTATAATTCATAATCATTCCCTTAAATCATAAAGATGTATTTGTTGTTTTTGCAAATTTTCCTAACGGTTCTCCAACAGCACGTTCCAGTTCAGCTAATAATATTTCCCGGTCTATTCTTAATCGATAATATTCAAGTTGTGTATTGTATAACTGACGTCGCGTATCTAAAAGAAAAATAAAATCGCCTTTACCAACCTTATATTTAGCAAGCGATGTTTTAAAAGTTTGAAAAGTCTTAGGAACGATACTATCTCTATACAATTCAATTTGCTTATCTATTACAGAAAGCTTTGCTAATAGCTCTCTTATTTTTCCTTCGATAATAGATTGCATACCATACAAAGATTGTTGTTGTGCAAATGCGTTAGCTCGAGCCTCTTGAGCTTCAAGCTTTTGTTTGCCTTCAATCCAAATAGGAACATTAATTCCAACAGTTGCCCCCCAAGCACTTTCATGCGCACGCCTTGCCCACTGATACATAAAACCAACCATGGTATCAGGATAGTACTTTTGACGCGCAAGTTTTTCACGAGCGTATTGTTCTTCTACCATAGATTGCATTTCATGCAATTCAGGTCTTTTTTTTAATGCAAGTATTTTTAATTCTTGAAAAGAAAAAATAAGAGATTTATAAAATCGTTCTTCTGGCTGATTAACAATGTTATCTTGTGATTTGTTTAATAAAACATTTATCATAGCCTTAATTGTCTCTTGTTCACTTTCTAAATTAAAAAACTCATTTTTTAACATTTCTAATTCAATTTGAGATTTTAATATATCTTCCTGACCGCCTTTTCCTGAACGATAAACAGCTAGAGAGGCATCAATAATTTGTTGTGAAATTTTTTGGTTGTAACAATTAATTTTTTTGGACATATGATTAAATAAAAGGCCAAAATATGATTTTTTTGTTTGCAAAACAAGTTCTTGAGAAGTGGTTATTTCCTCGCTTTTTAATGCGTCAAGTATTTTCTTTGCAATTCGCCCTTGTGCATAAGTAGTACCTGATGTTGGAAATAACTGGGATATTTCAAAGCGTACTTGCGGCATAAACTCGCTTGGATATTTGAAAGCATTATTCTTTGTAACAATAGCAAATCGTGGATCCTCCCAAGCTTGAACGCGTGGGACAGCAAATCTACCAGCTCTTATACGATCTTGCACTGATAAAATATTTGGATTGCGTTGCAAAACTTGATTAACAAGTTCTTTTAACGATAATTTTTTATCTTCAATTGCTGAATTTTTAGAAAAAAACAAAATAAAAAAAATTATTAAAATTTTTTTCAGATAAGTTAATAAATTTTTTTTTATTAAATTAGATATAATAAAAATTTTCATTACTCTCCCTTATCATAAATAATGTTTATTGTTATCAGAAGAGTATCTTAGTTGTAAAGAAATAATAAATTTCAGATTATTTTAAATAAAATTTATGAAATTTATATAACTTAAACTAATTTTTAATTTCCTGATTTAACTAAAAGTAAATATTAAATACATGAAGATAATGAAATGATACGACCATATATTGTTCAAAATAAATTGTCACCTTGTTATCATGAATCACCTTGTGATCCATATCAATCTAATTTTTTTTCAACACATGGTCATTAAAAAGTTAAAAAAAGTGCAGGGCCGGGAGTTTTCCGGCCCTGCACTTTTTTAACTTTATTATTGATTTTGCATATATGCAGGTTCTAGCGGTATAACAATCCATGCAATAATATAAAGTAGTACTCCAGTACCTCCACAAAATATGGAGAAGAGCCAAATAAGTCTTATAATAATTGGATCAATATCAAAATATTTCGCCAAACCTCCACAAACTCCCGCTATCTTTTTATCTGTTCTTGATCTATATAACCTTTTCATAATAAGCCCCTTTCTAATAAAAAAAATTAAAAAAATAAAACACAAAATA
Organism: Candidatus Babeliales bacterium; assembly: GCA_021735465.1. GTDB lineage: Bacteria > Babelota > Babeliae > Babelales > UASB340 > JAIPGX01. Next base: position 16,884 of record JAIPGX010000009.1, read on the forward strand.
CGTTAAAATATTTTTAATAATAATAAAATATGATAACAAAATACAAATATTTAATTTTTTTAATTACTATTTAGATAAAAGCAAAAGAGCTGATTTTACATCAATATCTGCATCGGCAATAATTTTAGCTACTGCATAAAGTGGGTATGAATGAATTTTTTCATGCTCAGAATAATTATTAGTAGAAAATCTAATACCATACGGTGATTGAGCATGATTTTCTAAAAATATTTTCATACTCTTCATTGCAGTCCCTTTTCCACTTTTAACTTCAACAGGAATAATATCTTTTTCTTTCTGAATTACATAATCTATTTCAGCTTCACTTCCCCTAGACTCGTTTTGCCAATAATAAAGTTGTGATTCTCTTGTTGGATTTTCATATGCAAGAATTTCTTGTCCAACAAAACTTTCAACAAGTTCACCTTTATTTATAAATTCTTCTAAAGGTTTTAATATCCAATTACCAGTTTTAAGTCCCAAAATGAATTGAGATAATGCAACATCAATAAGTAGTATTTTAAATGAATGTAAATCGACCCCCGCTCCAAGAGGTATTCCTTGAGCAGATGTCCGCATTACTTTATGTGCAACATGAGCAGTCAACAAAAGATCAAGACATGGTGAAAGTTCTCTTTTTCTATACTCACCTTCAATTTCATTATACTTAAATTTTCTTCCTAATTGATGAGGTATATTATTAAATAAAACATTAAGATATTTTATTTGATATTTTTGTGCATATTTTTCAAAATCTTGTCTATAAGTGCTTATCAAAGTATTGGGAATTTCTGAGCAAAGATGAATATCTTGTAAATTTTTCCAACAAGCCACAGCTTGTGGCATACCACCTATTGCCAAATATTGTCCAACTAAATCAAGAAATTTATTGTGCAAAACTTCTAACATCTCATCTTTTAATTCATGATTTAAAATCTCTTCAATAATGATACCAGATCCTATTGCTCTTAAAAATTCAATAAATGATAATGGATGCATATACAAAGAAGAAACTCTTCCTACTGGCATACCCACAGTTTTGATGGCAAAATCTAACAAAGACCCAGCTGCAATAACATGCAATTCGGGCATCATTTCATAAAAATATCTCAAGGCGGTAACAGCCTGAGGTACTAATTGAATTTCATCCAAAAAAAGAAGTGTTTGACCTGGAATAATACGTTTGCCGGTAAGAGCTGAAATTTTTTGAATAATAACATTTGGATCAAGGCTTTTTTCAAAAATTTCTCTAGCATCTTGCTCTAATTCAAGATTCAATTCAATAAAAGAATCAAATGTTTTACCAAATTCTCTAGCAGAATAAGTTTTACCAACTTGCCTTGCTCCTCTAATTAAAAGCGGTTTACGTAACGGGCTTGATTTCCATTTAATTAAAAAATAATCAACAAAACGCTTCATTTTTACTCCATGGTTAAAATTCAGACATAATTTTATACTTTGATGGTCGAAATTCAGACATATTTTAATTGATTTATGGTTAAAATTCAAAGATATCTTAAAATTGGAACGTATCATGAATATTTAGAAGCCAAATTTTTAGTTTA
>JAIPGX010000010.1 GCA_021735465.1 Candidatus Babeliales bacterium
AAAAATTAATAGGAGAAATAAATGACATGTACGAAAATTCTAGACAGATGCAATTATCGGTACTTGTATAATTTTAGGCTCATGCTCCATTTTTTTCATACATGTTAAAAAAGATTTGATATCAAATGTTACTGTCATATCATTTCTTAATGGGTGAAATGCTGCAGTTCCATTTTTTATAAAATCTTCATCAAGAACAAAATTTACTTTTTTTTGCTCATCAAACAATAAACCCAATGGCGTTACAGACCCGGGCGTTAATTTTAAAAGCTCAAACAATTCTTCTGCTTTACCAAAAGAAAAACGTCCACAACCTAATATTATATTTAAAGCTTTTAAATCAACTCTTTTATCTTCTGCAACACTGACAAGAAAAAATTTATTATTTTTGTCTTTTAAAAAAAGATTTTTTGATTGTAACCCTGGTATTGTATCAATGCCATAATCTTGGGTAAAAATTAGTTTATCTTCTGTTTTAAAGACAGGTTGATGTTTAAAAAGTTTATATTCGATATTATTGTTTTTTAAAAAATCAAATAAAATTTGTTTGTTCATAATATTTCCAGCAGGCTACTTACCTTTTTCTTTTGACATTATAATTAATATTCAAATCTTCTTAGGTTTTAAGCATATCAAAATCTATTTTTTCTTCCACGCCAATATTCTGTAAAAAAATATCATCATGAGAAACTACAATCAATGCCCCTTTATAATTTTTCAATGCCTTTTCCATGCTTGCAATACTATCAAGATCCATATTATTTGTTGGCTCATCAAGCAAAATAAGTTGCGGCGGCGCATCGCCCATCAAAATGCATGCAAGAGCAGCCTTCATGCGTTCCCCGCCACTTAAATCTTTCACTTTTTTGTGTGCCTCATCGTGAGCAAAAAGAAAAGCTGCAAGACGCAATCTGCAATCTGTTTCTTTTACTTCTGGGTTTAATTTTTTAAAATTTTCAAGCACAGTTAACTCTGGGTTTAAAATACTTAAAAATTGGTCTAGATATGCAACATAGTCTACTCCAATATTTATAAAACCAGAACTGGGCTCAAGTTTTTTATTTATTAATTTGAATAAAGTAGTTTTGCCACTTCCATTTTTGCCAAAGATAGCAATTCTTCTTGGACCAACTAAAGCTAAATTAAAATTTGAAATACACGGTTTATTATTTGGATATGCAAAAGTAAGATTTTGAATCTCTAAAATTTTTTTTGTATTATGCACCCTTGTTGCTTCAAGTTCAAAGCTTAAAAAATCTTTTTGTTCAATTTTAGATTTTGCTTCCATTAATTTGTTTTTAACAGAATCAAGCTGTTTATCAGTTTTTCGCTCTAATTTGCTTTTTGTAACTTCAGCTCTATTTTTGTGATAATCAAGAAACATTTTAGGCTGGCCTCCACTTCTGCGAGCCTTATTGCCCATAGCAACTCTTTTATCAAAAGCTTCTTTGCTTTTTTGAACAACTTTTTTAGTTTTACTTAAATCTTTTTTAGCATCGATAAGATCTTGTTCAAGAGCTTCTTGCTCTATTTTCTTTTGTTTAACATAATCAGCATAATTACCGCCGTAAAATTTAATACCCAAAGAAGTTAATTCTAATATTTGATCCATCAAAGATAAAAGTTGACGATCATGACTAACAATTAAAAAACCAAGATTAGAATTTTTTATAATATCGTATAGTGCAAGCCGGGATTCATAATCCAAATTATTTGTGGGTTCGTCAAGGATTAAAAAATCTGGTTCTTGCATAAGCAGGCTCGCAAAAAACACTCTAGTAATTTGTCCACCGCTCAAAGTTTTAATTGTTCTTGATAAATCTAATTCAGACAAATTGCATTGATGCAAAATTTTTTCGGCTCTTTGTTTAAAATCCCAATCTTGGCCTATAATTTCAAAATCAAAATCAGCGCCAATGCCAGAATTTATATTTTCAAATGCTTTGATTTTTTGCTCTATTCCTAAAACACTTGAAATATTTTTTTCTGGATCGATAATAAATTGTTGCGGTAAATACCCAATTTTACCAACGGTGTAAACAACCCCTGTTTCAGGCTTTAATTCACCAATTAATAATTTAATTAACGTAGTCTTACCAACGCCGTTACTGCCAACTAATCCTGTTTTTTCCGAGCCTAAACTAATAGAAATATTATTAAAAAGTTTTCTGTCACCAATAGAATAAGATAAATTTTCACAAACTAGATTAATTTTAGACATACTAAGCCCTTTAAAAAAGATTAAAAAATATAAATAAATAGAACGGGCAGGCTTATTATCTGTCAAAAGTTAGAAATTTGATAAAAAGCCCTAAAAAGAAAGAAGGCTAGAAATTTTCACTGCGAATCCTTTAAATTTTTAAAAAAACATAAATTTATACATATTTTTGTAGTATATTACGTTTTATGATAATTTCATTATTATCAAATTGTTAATAATTCGTCAAACTAAGATCAAATTAAAGGCAAAAAATATGTTTAAAAAATTAAAAAATATCTTTTATATATTTATTCTACTTTTAATAAATTTTACAAACCTAATAAAAGCTAATGAACCAATACAGCTCAATACTAGTTTTGGCAACATGCCATATAAAATAATTTTAATTGACTTAAAACCTTATATTGCGAAAGAATTAAAAATTAATTATGCAATACAAAATCAAAATATTTTATTTTTAAAGGCTTTGAAAGAAAATAAATTTATTGGAGAATCTTTTGATATGCAACCATACATAAATTTTAAAAGAATTCTCAATAAGAATAAAATTGAAACTATTCCACAAATAACAGATTATGACGATAGAATATTAGATACCATAAAATGTTCAAAATTAATAAATAACCACATAAATATATCAATAACTAAAAAAACCAAAAAAATAAAAGATAAATACGGCAAGGTTTTTGATATAAAAAAATATGATATTCCCGAAGTACAAGATATAATTTTGGATAAACAAAACAAGCAAATAAATAACGAGAGATTCAATCTTTTTGATATGTTTCCATTAATTATTGATCAACAATTATTAAACTATGGTTTCTGCGAACAAATCTATCATCCTTCTAAAAATAATAACTATGACACAGAGCTACAAATACAAATAACAATGTTTGGCGGTATTGTAAGCGACCAATTAACAACACTAGGCTTTTTTCAATATACTTATAGTCCTAAAACAGGAAAATGGTATCATAGATTTTTCAAACCATGGACACCATATTGTTTAACAAAAATAAGCAGATCTAAAACCCAAATATTAATATTAAATACATTAAAAAATTTATTAGACGAATTTTTATCAAAAAAAATGACTACTGAGAGTTTTATATCTAATGAAGATTTTAATGTCTTACTATATAATTTTTTTAAAACTAAAAATCAATTCGATTATTATAATGGAACTTTAGAAAAAACTATTTATATATGTAACCAGAAAAGTCAAAATAAAAGGCATAATTATGTTTGATTGTCATGTACACTCTAATTATTCAGATGACTCAAAAACAAAAGCCATAGACCATTGTAATCAAGCGATAAAAAATAATATTTTGGGCATAACTTTTACAGACCATTATGAAATAGATTATCCAAATCCAAAATATAAATATGAATTTGATTTTAACAAAAGATCGCAAGAACTAAATTTATTACAAAAAGATTTTAATAAAAATTTAAAAATATTACAGGGCATAGAAATTGGTATACAAAAGCATGTTATAGATGATCTTACTAAAATTAGCAAAAGCTTTGATTTTGATTTCATACTTGCCTCTATACACTGTTTAGATCGTCAAGACATAGGAAATCCTAATTATTATACAGGTAAAGATAAAAAAGAATTTTTAACAAAATATTTGCAAGAAATTTATTATTCTGCTGTCAATTTTTCTAATTTTGATGTAATTGCACATATCGGCTACCCAAGGCGTTATTGTAATTTTACAGATAACAGTATGAATTACAAAGATTATACTGATTTAATTGATATGATTTTGAATAAAATTATTGATCTTGGCAAAGGTATTGAAGCAAATACTTCTGGTTACAGATACTCACTTAATGGCACAATTCCAAGTTATGATATTTTAGAGCGTTATCATGAATTGAAAGGCGAAGTTCTTACAATTGGCTCTGATGCACATACAGAAAATAATTTAGGGAGTTTTTTTGAAATAACAAAAAATAACCTAAAAAAAATTGGCTTTAAATATTTAACTTATTTTGAAAAAAGAAAACCAGTTTTTTATAAAATTTAAAAAAGTTTATTTTTTTATTTAAAAATATTAGTTTGTCCCGATTCGAATTCAAATATCCTTTGTTTTACAAAATTTAAAATTTTTTCAGCATATAAAATTGCCTCTTGAACCATATCCACAGTTGGTTCACTTAAATAATCATCAGGATATCTAAATTCTGTAGCATATGGCGTCAAAACTGAATAAAGCCTTAGATGCCCTAAAATCACGTGAAGATTTTATTATCCAAAGATTATGCTTTTGCATATATTTTCTTTCCCTCTTTTTTTATTTTGAAAGAAAGTGTTGCCGAATCAATTATTTGTTTTTCAAATTCTTCTTTTGTATAAACAATTATATCTTTAGAAATTTTTAAGCCAAAAAGTGCAAGATGTCCTTTAACTGCTCTTCTGGAAATTATATCTTTTGATTTTTCTATAATTATAAAAAGATCTAAATCACTCTCTTCATTTGGTACCCCCCATGCATAAGAACCAAAAATATATATCTCTAGAGGATTATATGTTTGAACTAATCTTCTTTTTACTTCTTTTATAATTTTATTATCAATCATAATTTTAGCTCCCTAAATTATACTTTGATGAATATTTTACCATAAATCAATTTAATTTATCAAAAATAGTTTCTTGGAGCATATCTTTTGGTATTTTTAATTCTAAATATTTTAATATAGTAGGTGCAATATTAGCCAAGCATAATTTAGAATTAATATCTAAATTAGTATTTTTATTTATTTTATTTTTTAAATTTTTATTAATCATCATAAAAACAACGGGGTTATTTGTGTGAGCGGTTATGGGCCCTCCAGTTTTTTCATCAATCATATTTTCAGCATTACCGTGATCGCCAGTTATAAAAATGGTACCCCCTAATTTTTCTACAATTTCTTGATATAAAATGCCAAGTTGTTTATCTATAAATTCACAAGCCTTTATAGTAGCCTCAAAATCTCCAGAATGCCCAACCATATCAGGATTTGCATAATTAACCAAATAAAAATATGCTGGATCATTTTTTAAAGAATACAAAATTTCTTGAGTAATTTTTTCAGCAGACATCTCTGGATGTTCCACATAATTTTTCGCTTTTATTGATGGTATTAATTTACGGGTTTCACTAGGCAATTGTTTTTCACAAAGACCTCTAAAAAAATAAGTTACATGAGCGTACTTTTCGGTTTCGGCAATAATAAAAACTTTTTTACCATGTGTTTGTTCTGCTATCTCATCTAAAAGCGTGTGCTTAACAGCTTCTTTTTCAAAAAGAATTTCGTTATTGAATTTAGTAAAATCTTTTTTATATCTAACGGGAGTAATAAAAAAAGATATAGTATTTTTTGTGCTATTTAAATTTTTTACAGGAAATTTGTTAAATTCTGGATCAATAAAACTTTCAGTTAACTGTATCGCTCTGTCCGGCCTAAAATTAAAAAAGAAAATACCATCGTTTTCTTTTATATAACCATTATCAACAAGCAAAGTTGGTTCCAAAAATTCGTCTGTAATATTTTGATCATAAGAACTTTTTAAAACTTGCTGCCAGGTTAAATCTGTTTTTTGTGTATTTATATTAAACTTACAAAGAACATCATAACTTTTTTGAGTTCTATCCCAATTTTTATCGCGATCCATTGCATAAAATCGGCCGTGTAAACTTGCAATCTTATAATTATTTTTATCGCAAACAACTTCCAACTCCTGAAGATATTTTGCTGCAGATTTGGGCGGTACATCACGACCATCAAGAAATGCATGAACAAAAACATTTTTTAAATTTAATTCTTTTGCCAATTTAATTAATGCAAACAAATGATTAATATAGCTATGAACTCCTGCGTCAGAAAGCAATCCCATCAAGTGCAAAGATTTATTCAATTTTTTAATTTTTTCAAAATTATTAATTAAAATTTTGTTTTCAAAAATAGAACCATCTTCTATTGCTTCATTAAATTTTACAAAATCTGTTTCTACAATCCGACCACACCCAATATTTGCATGTCCAACTTCAGAATTTCCAATAAAACCGGGCATTAAGCCAACAAATTCTCCAGCAGCCTGTATAAGTTTGTGTGGATATTCAGCCAAAAATCTGTTCCAATTTGGCATATGAGCTTTTTTTATAGCGTTGCCAAAGCTACTTTCGTTATAACCAAAACCATCTAATATCAATAACATTGTGGGGTTAGACGAATTTTTTTGCTTAGACATCAAATTCTCCAATTTCGTTTTTATTTAAAATTTTTATAAAATTTGTTAAATTATATTTTATTTATAAAATAATCTTTTAGTTATTTTTTTAAACTTTTTATTTGAAAGCTAATTTTATGATAAAAAAATTAATTTTTATATTTTCACTATTTATATGTATAAATTTATCTGTAAAAGCACTACAAGAAAATTCTGAAAATTTAGTTCCAGAAAATACAGATAAAAATATACAAGATAAAAATTTTATTAAAGATATAGAATTAACAGAAAATACAGAAAATTTAGATGATATTGGTATAGAAGAAATCGAAGAAATAAATATAGATGTAGAAGATATTAATATACCAAAACCTAATGAGCTTACAAAGCTTACTTTAAAAGAAATTTTTAATTTAATAAAACTTCAAGCATCAAAAGTAAGCTTTGTAACTTATGCAGGCATTACAATAGCTTTAGCTACAATTGGCGGTGGATGCGCATATTTAATTCTCAGAAAAAAGAGATAACCCGCCGTCGCCAACCCGTCCTGCGTAGCCACGGAGGGCGAAGAGGGAGGCTATGGCGTGGCAGGATAGATAATGCTGTTAGAAAAACATATTTTTGCAATTTATTTAAATAATTTATCTGAATTAAATAATTTAAATCCAGAAGAAACTTTACTATTACAAAATAAAGAAATAAATCAAAGAATAATTAAAATTTTAAGACTTGATATCGGCGAACAAATTATTCTTTTTGATTCTAAAACAAATTTAGAATTAGAAATTTTGCAAACTAAACAAAATAAAGTTTTTGGTAAAATTTTAAAAATTCAGGATAACAAAAAAATAACTCCTGAAATTATGTTAGCCGTTGGTTTACTAAAAAAAAATTCTTTTGAAGAAATTTTGTATGTTGCGGCACAAATGGGTGTAACACAAATTCAACCAATTTTGTCTGAAAAAATTCAAAAAAACTGGTTTCTAGAGAAAGATTTAAATCGTTTAAATAAAATTTTGATTTCTGCATGTGAACAATCAAAAAATTTTGTTGTACCTGAATTATTAGAGCCAGTTAAACTAGATAAATTTTTACATAATAATTTAAATAATAATATAGAAAAATACAAAAAAATTTGTTTTGAACCAGACAGTCAAAAATTACTAAAACTATTACAAGATTGTAATAAAAACCCTGAAAACTTAATTTTGCTTTTTGGCCCTGAGGGTGGATTTTCAAATCAAGAATTAGATTTAATAAAAACAAATAAATTTGAATTTTATACGCTTACTCCAACAATATTACGATCAGTAGAAGCGATAACTGTGGGATTGGGAGCAGTTAGATCTATTTTTTAATTGCAAAAGTTTGAGATTTTAAATACTTAGGCAAAAGCTTATAAACAAAATTTTTGTCAGAATTATATTTTTCAATAGCCATTTTGGCTATTTGCTCTGTAGAACTGACTTGTAAAATTTCAGGAAAAAAAATTGCTTTATTTTGAAAAAAATTTTGAATTAAATTTTTATGCAAAGTCGCAGCATTGCCAGAAAATAAAATATTTTCACCCCCAAAAAGGTTTCTAATTTCTTCTAAAAATAAATCTATTTTTACATAACTTTCTTTAAAATTCTCAAGTTCTATTTTTTCTAAACTACTGTTTTCTATTTTATCGATTTCAAAAAAAACTTCATCGTTATATGCATTTAAAAGTGTTATTAATAAATTTGTTTTTAAATTTTTATATTTATTTTGTAAAAGATCAAATGTTTGCAAACTAAGAGCATCAAGTCCGTCTATGCCTATCAATGGAATTTTCTGAGCAAAGCTTATGCCATTTACAGTAGTTATCGCAACTCTTAAAGAAGTAAATGCACCAGGACCGTGGTCAACGCAAATAAAATTTAAATCAGAAATTTTTAAATCATATTCTTGCAATAAATCTTGAATCAGCGGGATAAGTATAGAGCTCGCTTTTCTATTATTTTCTTCAATTTTTTTAGTAAGAATATTATTTTTATATAAAGAAAGCTCCAGACCAGAGTAACTCGCCTGGAGGCTTAGAAAATTTAGGTTTATCATAGCAATTTAATCTTGATGTTTTTTAACCTTTTGTTTTTGATAAAATATACTAAAGACATCGTCTTTTATTGTATTTTCTTTTTTTTCTATAATCTTACCACAATTCAAGCACTTCCAACCTTCAAAGTTGATGAAGTGGTCAAAGAACGATTGCATTGTCATTAATCCATCGCACTTTGGGCACTTCATAATACTCACCCTCCTTTATTATGATAAAAAAAATTTCTTATTACTACTCAAAATTATTAAAGCATTTTTTTATTGAATTGTAAAAAAAACAAAAATTTAGATAAAATAATCACTTATTAAGTATTTTTAAAAATAAATTAACAATAAAATTATTTATTAAAAAATATTTTGTCTAAATAATTTTGCAAAATAAAAGCAGCGGCTATTGAATGACTATCTATTTTTTTTTGTTTTTCTTTGTATTTTTTGCCCAAAAGATTTTCAGCTCTTTTGCTGCTCAATCTTTCATCAAATAAAATCCATTTTATATTATTAAATTTTTGTTCTAAATTTTCTTTTTGAGATAATATTTTTTTTGTCTGTTCACTTTGAGTACCTGAAAGTGTCTGAGGATATCCTATAACAATTTCTTGTATATTTTCTTCTTCTATTATGTTAGATAAAAAAGAATCTAGATCATTTAGATCAACCGTCTTATATGGTCTACAAGAAATACCTAATCCATCAGAAATAGCAGAACCTACCCATTTATCTCCAAGATCTAAGGCTAAAATTTTCATAAAAATCTCATATAAAACATAAAAATTGCAAAAAAATTTAAAATACTTATTAAGATAATAATAATAATAATAATAATACAAAAATATATTTTGAACCTAAAAAAATAAAAAGCAAAGGATTATAAAGTGATAACAAAAGATAGTGATACCATTTATGTTATAGATGGATCTTCTCTTTTATATCGGTCATATTATGGACTCCGTCCATTAAGGGCTTCTTCTGGTCTGTCAACACAGGCAACTTATGGTTTTTGCAGAACTTTACAAAAACTAATAGACAAATTCGATATAAAAAAAATGGTTCTTGTTTGGGATAGTAAAGGCAAAACTTTTAGATCAGAGATTTATAAAGAATATAAAGCAACACGCCAAGCACCCCCGAGTGATTTATTTATCCAAAAAGAACAAATAATAAACATTTCAAAAGCTATTAATTTACTGCAAATTCAAAAAACAGGTTTCGAGGCAGATGATCTAATAGCCTCTATAGTAAAAATATTTAACACAAAAAATATTGTAATAGTAGGTCCTGATAAAGATTTATTTCAGTTATTATCTGATAATGTAACTATTTACGATCCATTTAAAGATGAAATTATAGACGAAAAAGTTTTTGAAAAAGAAAAAGAAATATCTCCCAAAAAGCTTAATTTTTTTTATTCTTTAGTTGGTGACGCCTCAGACAATATTCCTGGTGTTCATGGGATTGGTAAAAAAACAGCCATAGAACTGGTTAATAATTTTGAATCTTTGCAAGATTTATATGAAAATTTAGATAAAGTAAAAAAAGAAAGAACGCGAGAATTATTATTAAAAAATAAAGACAATGCTTTTTTAAGTAAAAAATTATTTTCTTTGCAAGAAATAGACTTAAACATAAAAGAAAAAGACTTTGATTTTAATAAAAAAAACTGGATCCATGCATTACCATATTTTAAAGAATTTGAATTTAAAAGTTTATTAAAAACTTTAGTAAAACAAAACCCGGAACTCAACAAAACTTCAAATCAAGAAAAAAGTTTAAAACAAACACAATTATCTCTGTTTGGTAATACAGAACCAAACAAACAAAACACAGTCGAAGAAAATAGCAACTGGCAACATCATATTATTGGCAACAAAGAAGATTTAGAAAAATTTGTAGAAAAAACAAATTCAAAAACAGAGATAGCCTTGGATACAGAAACTACAGGGTTAAGACCATTACAAGATAAATTAGTGGGCTTATCTGTGGCATTTAACGAAACCGAATCTTATTACATAAGCTTAGTTGATATAGGCGTTGAAGTTGGTTTGAAAATTTTAGAGCCAATATTTAAAAACAATAATATTAAAAAAATATTACACAATACAAAATTCGACCAATTGGCATTATATAATAATGGTCAAGAACTAAAAAACATAATTTTTGACACGCTAATCGCTGCAAACCTTGTAAGAACAGATGAAAATGAAAAAATAAACTTAAAATATCTTTCAAAAAAATATTTAAATCAGGAAATGGCTACATTCAAAGATATTTTAGGAAAATATAAACATTTTGGGGAAATCCCATTAAATATAGCGGCTAAATACGCAGCGCATGATGCTTTACAAACTTATAAATTAAAATTTATTTTTGAAGAAAAATTAGAAAAAGACAAAAAAATAAAAAATATTTTTGAAAATATAGAAATGCCATTATCCCAAGTTTTATTTGAAATGGAATATTTTGGCATAACTTTAGATGCCAATAAATTAAAAGAAATCGGCAAAGAAATAAAAAAAGATTTGGAAACTATAAAAATAAAAATTTTAGCAGCCATAGAAATTAAAGAAAGATATAAAATAAAGCAAATTAATCTAAATTCACCTCAACAAATAGAAATTCTTTTATTTGATGAACTAAAATTACCAGTAATAAAAAAGGGGCAAAAAGGCCAAAGAGGCACAGGCCAAGAAGTTTTGCAGGAGTTAAGTAAAATTCATCCTGTTCCTGGTATGTTAATGAAATATAGAGAATTAGCAAAACTCTCTAGTACTTATATAGATCCATTAATTAAAAATATAAATCCAAAAACTGGAAGAATTCATACTTCTTATAGCCAAACAATGGTGGCAACAGGTAGACTTTCTAGCTCAGAGCCAAACCTACAAAATATACCAACCGCTCAGGGTTATGGTATAAAAATAAGATCGGCTTTTATTGCCCCTACAAAAAAATTATTTTTATCTGCAGATTATTCACAAATTGAATTAAGGGTCTTAGCCTATATGTCAAAAGACAAAAAATTGATTAATGCTTTTTTGCATGATGAAGATATTCATGCATATACAGCAAGCCAAATTTTTAATATCCCCATAGAAACGGTAACACATGAACAAAGACAGCTGGCTAAAAGAATAAATTTTGGCGTAGTATACGGCCAAACACCTTATGGGTTATCCCAAGAATTAGGCATTAAACCAAGTCAAGCCAAAGAATATATAGACAAATATTTCCAGGAACACCAAGGGGTTGCTTTATGGATAGAAAAAACTATAGATCAAGCCAAAAGAGATGGTTATGTGCAGACATGGCTAGGCCGACGTAGATATGTTCCTGATATAAATGAAAAAAACAATACTCTTTTTAATATGGCCAAAAGAATAGCCATAAATAGTCCAATGCAAGGAACTGCTGCAGAAATTATAAAAATAGCCATGATTAATTTAAACAACATTTTCAAAGAAAGAAAATTGGATGCGCACATGATTTTGCAAATACACGACGAACTTGTTATAGAATTTTTGCAAGAAGATCAGGAACAAATTGAAAAAATAGTAGAAAAAACGATGATTAATGTCGTAGATTGGGAAATTCCCTTAAAAGTAACAATAAGAGCAGGAAATAATTGGGAAGAAATAACCAAGTAAAGATAGCAAAAACTTTTGACTTTTATTTAAAAAGAGGGCAAAATATACATGTTTAATTCGTTTTTTAATATTTTTCCTTAAATTAATGAAATTGATGGTTTTAAAAGTAAAATTAAATTCAAAAAAATTAATCTTTCTAATAAAGTAAAGGATTTAAAATGGCAACGAGTAAAAGCGGTGGCTCTACAAGTAATGGTCGCGAAAGTATAAGTAAACGTTTAGGTTGTAAACGATTTGGCGGCCAAATGGTAAGCTGCGGCGAAATTTTGGTTCGCCAAAGAGGAACTAAATTTTTCCCTGGTGTTGGCGTAAAAAGGGCCGGTGATGATACTCTTTTTGCAATAAAAGATGGCTTTGTTAAATTTCATGCAGGATTAAAAGGAAGAAAATTTGTTTCAATAGTAGAAGAAATATCTTAATTTATAGGAAGAGTAGGAAAACATGTTAAGTTACAAAATTGATTTTTTAAAATATCGCTATATGTGTTTTGCAGTATCTGCTTTATTGCTAGTTTTCGGATTAATTTTATATTTTGCAAAAGGCGGTTTTAAATATAGTATAGATTTTGTTGGTGGGGCAGAAATACGAGCATCTTTTCAAGAACCAATTAAAGCCAATGACTTAAGAAGCGCACTTTCAAAAAAAGGTTGGCAGGATTACAATTTACAAAGTGTTGGAAATACAGATAAAGAATATTTTATAAGAGTAAGCGGTCAAATAAAGAATTTGGAAGAAAAATTTTCACAAGATATAAAATCTGAAATTTCTTCAAATAAAATGACCATTGAAAATATAGATTTTGTTGGAGCTGAAGTTGGAAAAGAAATGCAATCTAATGCATTAATTGCTATTGTTTTATCTCTAATTGTCTTATTAGGCTATATAACAATTAGATCTAAATATGCTTATGCTGTCGGAGCTGTTGTTGCATTAGTTCATGATCTTTTAGCCGTTTTAGTATTTTTATTATTATTTAACGAGCTTATTTCAATTAATATTTTGGCTGCAATCTTATCTATTTTGGGATATTCATTAAATGATACAATAGTAATTTTTAACAGAATTCGTGAAAATTTAAAAAAGCATAAAGATATGTCTTCTAACGAATTGGTAAATTTAAGTATTAACCAAACACTTACAAGAACATTACTAGTTAGTTTTTCTACATTGTTAGGGGTTTTATCTTTTTATGTTTTTGGTGGAGAAGTTTTAAGAGGATTTTCATTTGCAATGTTAGTTGGCATAGTAGTTGGAACATATTCTTCTATTTATATCGCTAGCCCTATAATGATTATATTTGGAGGCCTTTCTTCCAAAAGATAAATAATAATTAAAAAGTTAATTTCTCAATAAAAAATCTATTTTAATTATTAATTTCTGTTTTTTTGAAAATTTGGTTTTGTTTTTTAATTTCTAATTTTTTTAATAAAATATAAAGTATAATAAATATAAAGTTGGTATGATGAAAAAATCTAATACAGAAAAAAGAATATTTGATAAAAAATATGAAGACAATCAAGTCAATGATCTTGATCTAAAAAATAATTTGGACTCAAAACCTAATATTAATCAGGAATTAAAAACAGTTTCTGAAAATATTCAAAAAAGCTCAAGTGAACAAAAATTAGAAAAAAATAATAATCAAGAAATAAAAAAACCAAATACTAGCAATATAAACGATAGATCAAAAGACTCGGTTAATGTGCAAGAATTAAAAGAAATGCCTATAACAGATCTTGTAGAATACGCATTAAATCTTGGCATAAAGGACGCAGTTTCTTTAAGAAAGCAAGAAATTATTTTTAAGACTTTAGAATATTTATCAAATAAAAAAATAGATATTTTTGGTGAAGGTATTTTAGAAAGACTCCCTGATGGTTTTGGTTTTTTGCGGTCTCCTAAGTTTAATTATATGCCAGGACCAGATGATATCTATGTTTCACCAATCCACATAAAAAGATTTGGTTTACGAACAGGCGATGTTATCAAGGGAACTTTAAGAAAACCCAAAGAAGGTGAAAAATATTTTGCTCTACAAAGAGTTGAAAGCGTAAATTTTCAACCTCCGGCATCATCTCACAGCAAAACAGTTTTTGAAAATTTAACTCCTATTTTTCCTGACGAAAAATTTAATCTTGAGGGTAATTCTTTTGTAGTGGCCACACGATTAATGGACCTTTTTTCTCCCATTGGTAAAGGACAACGAGGTATGATAGTTGCTCCGCCAAAAACAGGTAAAACTAGTCTATTAAAAGAAATCGCAAATACAATAACAAGAAATCATCCTGAAGTAATAATGCTTATTTTACTTATAGATGAACGTCCAGAAGAAGTAACAGATATGCAACGTTCAGTAAAAGCTGAAGTTGTAAGTTCAACTTTTGATGAATATGCCACAAGACACGTCCAAGTAGCTGAAATTGTTTTGGCTAAAGCAAAACGCTTAGTAGAATGTGGCCATGATGTTGTTATTTTATTAGATTCATTAACAAGACTCGCAAGAGCATACAATACTCTTGCTCCTTCATCTGGTAAAGTGTTAAGTGGTGGTATTGATGCAAGCGCACTGCAAAGACCAAAAAGATTTTTTGGCGCCGCTCGAAACGTAGAAGAAGGTGGTTCTTTAACTATTATCGCAACAGCTCTCGTCGAAACTGGCTCTAGGATGGATGAAGTTATCTTTGAAGAATTCAAAGGTACAGGCAATATGGAAATTCATTTAACGCGTAAACTTTCAAACAGACGAGTTTATCCAGCCTTTGATTTATTAAATTCCGGAACAAGAAGAGAAGAACTTCTCTTAAGTGAAGGTGATGTTAAAAAAATGTGGGTTTTACAAAAACTTTTAAGCACTATGAGCACCATAGAAGGCATGGAATTTTTAATAGACAAAATGAAGAAAACCAAAACTAATGAAGAGTTTTGGAAGTTAATGAACAAAGCTAAATCTTAAGTTTTTTTATATGTCTATAATTCTTGGGATAGAAACTTCATGCGACGAAACCGCCGCATCTATTTATAATTCAAAAGAAAAAAAATTACTATCAAGCGTTCTTTTTTCCCAAATTAAATTACATGAAATTTACGGGGGTGTTGTTCCTGAAATAGCATCCCGTTCTCATCTTGAGAAAATAGATATTATTATTCAAAATGCCTTAGATCAAGCAAAGTTAAACTTAGATAATATTGATTGTATTGCTATCACAAATAAACCTGGTTTGGTCGGTTCTCTTTTAATAGGACTTTGTTTTGCAAAATCAATAGCATTTGTTAAAAACAAAAAATTAATAGCAGTTGATCATATCGAAGGTCATATATTTTCTTCATATTTGAATCAAGATTTTACAATAAGAGATGATATAGAATTTCCACATATCTGCTTATCTGCTTCTGGCGGAAGTACTGCACTTTATTTAGTAGAAGATTTTGGAAAATATAAAATTATAGGCCAAACGCTTGATGACGCCGCAGGAGAAGCTTTTGACAAAGTAGCTAAAATAATAGGCTTTGGATATCCTGGTGGGGCCAAAATAGAAAAAAGTGCGCAAACTGTCAATTTTCAAGATTTCTTTAAGTATCCAAGATTAAAAAATAAGAAAGATTTAAACTTAAGCTTTTCCGGCTTAAAAACTGCCGTTCTTTATGATTTAATAAATAAAAATTTTTATGATTTAAAAACTGGTCCTAAAAATATTAATACTGTTTTACAAAATCAAGTATCAAGTTCGCTTTTAGTTTGTATATCAAATATTTTTGAAGATAAAATAAAACAAGCATTTAAATTATACCCACAAGCAAAAGCTTTTACTTTTGTTGGTGGTGTCGCTTGTAATAATTACATAAAAACAAAATTAGAAAATGTGTGTGACAATTTAAATAAACATTTTGTCAGCCCACACTGTAAATTTTGTGGAGATAATGCAGCAATGATTGCCTTTGTGGGAGCATATAAAGCTAAAAAAAATGAGATTGATAATTTATATTTAGATGTTTTTAAATAAATTTAATCAAAATTTTTTATAAAACTTTTAGGGGAAAATATGGATTTTATGAAAAACGTTGCACTTGTTTTATGTCTGATATTTTTATTAGGTTGTTTAAAATTTAGTGTAGAAAATAATGATTTGAAAGCTTTTGATATCAATCAAGTTAACTTTGATGATCAAACATATCCAATTGCAATTTTGGGGAGTGGCATTGGCGGCTTAACCGCTTCAATCTATTTAGCTCAAGCTAACATAGAAACTTTTTTAGTCCAAGGTGATTTGCCTGGTGGAGCTTTAACAATGTCACAAAGCGTAAGAAATTGGCCATCAGAGATTGATATCTCAGGTAAAGATCTTACACAAAAAATTGAAAATCAAGCTTTAAAAAATGGTGTAAAATTTATATCTGGAGAAGTAGAATCTGTAGATTTTTCAAATTGGCCCTATACCATAAATTTAAAAATTGATAGTGATAGAAAAACTATCAAAGTTTTATCTTGCATCATTGCAATGGGAGCAACACCAAATTTTTTAAATATTCCAGGCGAAGAAGAATATTGGGGTAAAGGTGTTTCAAATTGTGCCATATGTGATGGATCTTTGTATAAAAACAAAACAGTAGCCATCGTTGGTGGCGGAAACTCTGCAATTACAGAAGGCCTTTATCTTGCTGATATTGCCAAAGAAGTTTACGTTCTAGTAAGAAAAGATTCTTTAAGAGTTTCTGGTAAATTTATTGACGAATTATTAGCAAAATCAAATGTAAAAATTTTTTACAATACACAAATACAAAAAATTCAAGGCGACAATAATAAAGTAACCAATTTAAATATACTCAATAACAAAACAAACGAAGAGCAAAAATTAGAAATAGATGGTCTATTTTTAGCTATAGGTTCAACACCCAACTCTAAAATTTTTGAAAAGCAATTAGAACTAGATTCGCAAGGTTATATTATTTTAAAAAACAATCAAGAAACTTCAAAATTGGGCATTTATGCTGTTGGAGATATAGCAGACCCTGAATTTAAACAAGCAATTTTGGCTGCAGGTAATGGTTGCAAGGCTGCTTTACAGGCTATAAATTTTTTAAAAAATATTGGATATTCGAATAATTTATTAAAACTAAAAAAAGAAAAATTGGAAATTATTCAAAAACCAACAGAAGCACAAAATCAAAAACAGGAATCCGTCGTCACTCCCAAGGAACCATGGCAAGACAAGTTAGTTTATAAAATAAAAAATGAAAAAGAATTTAATCAAATAATAAAAAGCAAATCTTTTGTTGTTGCAGACTTTTATGCAACTTGGTGTATGCCATGCAAAAAAATGTTACCTGTAATTGAAAAACTTGCTCAAAATCATAAAGACAAAATACAATTTATAAAAGTAAACGTTGATAATAATGGCATGCTAGCTAGAAAATATAATGTCTTTGGCGTTCCAACTTTTATTCTTATAAAAAATGGTGAAGAAAAGGAAAGATTCACTGGTGCAAGAGATTATAATTATTTAAAAAATTTAATCGATCAAATTTTTTAAAACTAAAATCAAGTAATTGTTTACGTTTTAAAAAATTTTAGATAAACATAAATTCAAAAAAAATACGCAATCAGTAATTATTTTTTAATAAATCAGCTAAATATAATATTTATCTATTTTTATCTACTTTACAATTAATAAAAACCATATAAAATACTAGTTTTACAATATATTAATTTTGTTTAGGGTTTGTTTGGGTTTTTATGATTTTAATAAAATC
>JAIPGX010000011.1 GCA_021735465.1 Candidatus Babeliales bacterium
CAAAATTCGGCTTTAAATTTTGCTGAACATGGTTATAATCCAGTTAATAAAAAAACCTATTCTTTGATAGATAATAAATTTGTGAAAAATCATAATTTTTTTCCAGTGGATAATAATTTTAAAAAACTTTACTTGATAGATAATAAAATAGATATAAAAACTATAGAAGATTTGTGGCTTGCTGTTAAATTAGCTTAAAATTTTTACTTGGAGAATATATGAAAAGTTTAAAAGAAAAGTTTGAAAAGTTTTATTTTAAATATAAAAACAAAAAAAATTTTTTTGAAAAAGTCATAAAAAATTGGCAACGTAAAAATCGAACAAATTTATATAAACAAGCCAAAGATTTATTGCAACAAGCAGATAATTATTCAAAGCAATTAGCAGAAAGTTTTATTGCAACGGTAGAATCACAACCGGATAAAATTTTGCAAGAAAAAATGTTTAAAAATTTTAAAAAAGTTTATAAACAATTAAATTCTATTACAAAACCTGAATGGAGACAGTGGGTTGAGGCAATAATATTTGTTGGGGGTTTTGTTTTTATTCTGAGAACTTTTGGTTTTGGCCTTTATCATGTTCCAACTGGATCAGCAGAACCTAATATTTTAGTTGGTGATCGAATTTTTGGAAATAAATTTATATATAACATAAAGAAAATAAAAAGAGGGGATTTGATTATTTTTGATAATCCTGAATTTATTTATAATAAATCAAGTTTTATTGATTATTATTGGCAAAAATATATTGGATTTCCAATACCAATTTTAGGTTTAAACGCAGGCCCGGACAATTGGGTTAAAAGAGTTATAGCTGTTCCAGGCGATGAAATTGAGGGTAGGATAGAGAATGGTAAAACAGTTATTTATTTAAATGGTGAAAAATTAGATGAGACAATATATGTAAATCCATATCCATTAATACGATTAAAGAAATCTACCGGATTTATAGATTTGGATTATTTTGGACCAATTAGAATTCCTAACTTTTTACGTACACACGATCAAGTTGTACGATATACATATGTTCCAGAAAAAAGTTTTCAAGATCAACCATATTATTATATGACTAAAGATGAAATAATTACAAAGCCTGATGGCAATTATATTTTAAGTTTACCATATACACCAACTTATGAAGCTGGTTATTTTTATCAAGGTATAGCAAATAGCGTAGATAGTTTTGGTCCAATACGATTACCTGAAGGGAAATATTGGGCTATGGGAGATAGCCGTAAAAACAGTAGAGACAGCAGATATTGGGGTTTTTTAGATGAAAGCTTAATTCATGGAAGAGCGAGTTTTGTTATTTTTTCCGTGGATAGTCAAGAACCATTTTGGTTATTTGAAGTTATAAAGCATCCTATTGAGTTTTGGACTAATTATTTGAGATGGAATAGATTTTTCAAGAAACTAAATAATCTTACAATTGAATCATATAAAACAAACCAAGAGGTTTCAGATGCCAAAAAACAATAAATTTTATGTAACAACGCCAATTTATTATGTTAATGCAAAACCACACATTGGTACCTTGTATTCATCTTTATTAGCGGATGTTGCTGCTAGGTGGAATAAGTTATGTGGAAAAAATACTTTCTTTTTGACTGGGACAGATGAACATGGTCAAAAATTGGCAGAATGTGCAAAAAAATCTCTTTTGCAGCCTAAAGATTTTGTTGATTTAATGGTTCCTAATTTTAAAAACACATGGAAAACATTTGAAATAAATTATGATAAATTTATAAGGACTACAGATGAAGACCATAAATTAGCTGTTATTAAATTAATAGATCAATTATATAAAAATGACGATATTTATAAATCTGTTTATTCGGGTCTTTATTGTGTACCAGATGAAAGATTTGTAGTTACAAATGAGGCCATAAAAGATGAAAAAAATAATTATTTATGTCCTATATGTAAAAGAGCTTTAATAGAAGTTGCTGAAGAAAGTTATTTTTTCAGACTTTCTGCTTATGAAGATAAACTTTTAGATTTTTTTGAAAAAAATCCAGATTTTATTACACCAAAAGAACGTATGCATGAAGTTGTTGCTTTTGTAAAATCAGGTTTAAAAGATCTAAGTATTTCAAGGAAAAGCGTTGAATGGGGTATAGAATTTCCATTGGAAAGTGAGCATACAGTTTATGTATGGGCTGATGCTTTAACAAATTATTTAAGTGGTATTGGATTTGCCCAAAAAGATAAAGAACAGGATTTTGATTATTGGTGGCCTGCTGATTTGCAAATAATGGCAAAAGATATTTTAAGATTTCATGCGGTATATTGGATTGCTTTTTTGATGGCGTTAAAATTAGAATTGCCTAAAAAAATGTTAGTTCATGGATATATTTTGTCTAATGGCAATAAGATGTCAAAATCTTTAGGCAATGTAATGGATCCTGAAAAACTTGCACAAATGTATGGTGTAGAGCCTGTTAGATATTATTTGATCAGACAAATGTCTATAAATCAGGATGGTAATTTTATATTATCAGAACTTGAAAATCATGTTGCTTCAGATTTGGCTAATGGTCTTGGTAATTTATTAAACAGAACCTTAACTTTGGCCTTGAATAATAATTTGCAAAAACTAAAAGCCCCAGATGCTTTTAATACGGAAACTTTGGCTTTAAGAGAAAAATGTGAGGAAGCATTTAGAAGTTTTTGGGATCAAATGAATCATTATTCTTATCATGTTGCACTTGCAGATCTTTGGACTTTTATTGGTCATGTTAATGCATATTTTCACAGAATGGAGCCATGGGTTGCCGCAAAAAAAGATAAAGATCTTTTTTATGAAATTATTTATGCATCTTGTTGTAGCCTTTATACAATAGGTGTTTTGCTGTGGCCTATAATGCCTGGCAAGATGCAGGAATTATTAAAATCTTTGGGTCACGATTTTGATTTAAAGAATAATTATGAACAAGAATTGCGTGATAATAAATGGACCAAAAATTTTATTTTAACGAAAATAGAACCATTGTTTACTAGACCGGAAAATTTTTCTAAAAAACTTGAAAAGCCAATTAGTGAATCTAAAGAAGTGGTTTCAAATGACACTAAAACTGAACTAAGTTGTGATATTATTGATATTAACGATTTTGCAAAAGTGTATTTAATTGTTGGCACGATCTTGTCATGTGAATCTGTTTCTGGTTCAGATAAGCTTTATAAGTTACAAGTAGATTTAGGCAAAATGGGTATCAGACAGATTTTATCTGGTATTGCAAAATTTTTTAAACCTGAAGATCTTGTTAATAAACAGGGTGTTTATGTTACCAATCTTGCGCCAAGAAAAATGATGGGCTATGAATCTAATGGTATGATGCTTTTTGCAAAAGATGAAATTGGTAATATGAAAATGGTTACTGTTTCTGGATTTGTAGAAAACGGCACAAGATTATCATAAGTTTATCGCAAAAAATATGAAAAATTTAATAAATAATAATAACTTTGAAAAATTAAAACAAAATTTCCTAATATTTAAAAATAATAAAAATCTAATTTATTTAGATAACGCTGCAACTTCTCAAAAGCCTGATATTGTAATAAAAAGTCTTGTTGATTTTTATGAAAAGCATAATTCTAATATTCACAGGTCAATTTATGATTTAGGCGAAGTTGCTACAGATTTGTATGAAAATGCAAGACAAGCAATAGCAAATTTTATAAATGCTAAATATGAAGAAATAGTTTTTACAAGCGGGACAACGGAGGGCATAAATTTTGTTGCTGATTCATGGGGAAAAGAAAACATTTTTTCTGGTGATCAAATACTTATAACTCAAGTAGAACATCATGCAAATTTTTTACCTTGGCAAAGACTTGCTCAAGAAAAGGGTGCCGAACTTAAATTCCTAAATTTAGATAAAAGCAATTTTTTATTAAAAAACTTGTCTCAAGAAGATTTAGATAAATTAATAAATTCAAAAACAAAAATAGTTGCTTTAACTCTTGATTCTAATGTTTTGGGCAATATTTGGCCAGATGATTTATTAGAAAGAATTATAGAAAAGGCACACTCTGTTGGTGCAAAAGTTTTATTAGACGCAGCACAGGCTGTAGCGCATAAAAAAATTGATGTAGAAATTCTAAAGCCAGATTTTTTGGTATTTTCTGGTCATAAAATGTTTGGGCCAACTGGAATTGGTGTTTTGTATATAAAAAAAGATTTACACAAAAATTTGCGACCATATCAGCTTGGTGGCTCAATGGTTTATTCTGTTTTTTGCGATAAACCTGCAATATATCGTGATGCGCCAAATAAATTTGAAGCCGGAACTCAGCCAATAGCACAAGCAATTGGTTTAAAAAGTGCAATTGATTTTACAAATCAAAATATAAATTTTGATGAGCTAAAAAAATATGAAGCTAGTTTAACTAGTTATTTAATAGATAAGTTAAATTTAATTCCCGAATGCCAGATTTTGGGTAATATAGACATGCTAAAAAAAGAAGGGCATTTGGTAACTTTTTATATAAAAAACATTCATGCACATGATTTAAGTGCCTTTTTGAGCAAAAATAATATAGCTACAAGAAGTGGCAACCACTGTGCTCAGCCATTATTTGAATTATTAAGTGTTGAATCTAGTTTAAGAGTTAGTTTTTCTTTTTATAATACACACGAAGATGTAGATTTATTTTTAGATGCTTTAAAAGAAGCGATAATTTTTTTTGAAAAAAATTAAAAAATTTGTAAAAAAAATAGTTTGATAATTTTGTAAAAAAATAGTTTAAATAATATGAATAAATTATATCAAGACGAATTAATGGAGCATTTTAAGTATCCAAAAAATAAAAAAAAAATAGAGAATGCTGATTTTTCTAGTGATCAGCATAATCCCTCATGTGGTGATAGTATTAGCATTCAAGGTATGATTAAAAAAGATCCGGCAACAGAAGATTTGATAATTATGCAATTGGCATTTGAAGGTTCTGGTTGTGTTATAAGTCAGGCAACTGCCTCTATGTTGACTCAGTTTTGCAAAAATAAAACAGTTAAAGATATTTTAAAATTAAATAAAAATGATATTTTAAATCTTATAAAAATAGAATTAGGGCCAACAAGATTGCGATGTGCGTTGTTGGCGTTGCAGGCATTGCAGGATGCTTTACAAAAATATGTTAAGTAAATTTTTAAAATTTAAATTTTTAGGATTTATATGTTAGATATTCAAATTTCAGAAAAAAAATTTTGGGATAATAATGTCGAAGGTTATATTTTTTTATTAAAAGAAAATTTTGAATCAGCTAGCAAATTTGCGGATATTGATTACATAGAGAAAAATTATTATCCAAATTTAAAAGAGATTTTAAAAAAGCATAAATTTGAATCAAAAAAAGGTGAGTCTTTTGTTTTGACCGGTAAAAAGGGAGATAAACTTGTTCAATTTATTTTTATCGGTTTAGGCAGTCTTGAAAATCGTTGGAATATTGAATTAGAAAATTTAAGGCGAGCCGTTGGTTCTGCTGTTTTATTATTAAAAAAACTCAAAATAAAAAAATCTGTTTTGGCAGTTCCAAATGAAAAACCGTTTGGGCTCATAGAGGCTCGTTTAATAAGACAAATGATAATTGCTGGTTTGATGGCTGATTATGAATTTACAAAGTTTAAAAGTGATAAAAATAAAGATGACGAATGGTCTTGTGAAATGCTTTTATCCGTAGATGCCAAAGAAGATCAGACTTATGTCAGAAGTCTTTCTGAAGGTCATATTATAGGTGATGCTGTAAATCTTGCACGTAATTTATCGGATATGCCTGCAAATATTATAAATCCGACAACTCTAAGCTCTCAGGCAAAAGAAATAGCGGATTCTTTGAATTTAGAATGCAAAGTTTTTGGCCGTGAAAAAGCTGAAGAACTAGGAATGGGAGGTTTTTTAGCCGTAGATTCTGGGTCAGATGAGCTAGGTAAATTTGTTGTAATAGAATATAACACAACAAAAAAAGATGCTCCAACAATTGCTCTTGTAGGCAAAGGTGTGACCTTTGATTCTGGTGGAATAAGTTTAAAACCTGCAGATTATATGACAGGTATGAAATTTGATATGTCTGGAGCAGCAACTGTTATTGCTACAATGAAAGCAATCGGGCAACTAAAACCAGAAGTTAATGTTGTTGCTGTTGCTCCAATGGTTGAGAATATGCCAAGTGGAAAAGCTTGTAAACAAGATGATATTATTACTTTTATGAATGGCAAAACTGCAGAAATTAAAAATACTGATGCTGAGGGTAGACTTATTTTAGCGGATGCACTTTGCTATGTAGAAAAATTTTATAAACCTGATGTAGTTTTGGATATCGCAACTTTGACTGGTGCTTGTTTATATGCGTTAGGGCATTTTTTTACCGGCCTTATGACGAAAGATGAAGTTTTGGGAACAAAGTTACAAGCAGTTAGCCTTGTAACGGGAGATAGAGTTTGGCCATTACCGATGGATGACGATTTTAAGGATGCAATAAAATCAGAAGTTGCAGATATTGCAAACACAGGCGCACCAAATTATAAAGCTGGGACAATCACTGCCTCCTGGTTTTTGAGCAATTTTGTTACAACTAAAAATTGGGCACATTTGGATATTGCAGGAACTGCAGATGGCGTTCCTGGGGTTAATTATTTGGGTAAAGGCGCGACAGGTGCTGGCGTTCGATTGTTTATTGATTTTATTTTGAATTATAAAAAATAATTTTTTTAAATTAAAATAAAATTAAAAAAGCCTCAAATTTTATTGAGGCTTTTTTAATTTAGAAATATTTTATTATTGAGTTTGTACTGGCTCAAGTTGTTGTTTTGAGATTGATAAACCTAAATTAAATAAATCAGTTAAATTTTCAATTTTTTGTTCATCTTCAGTAATTTCATCATCACCTATATAAATAGGTATTGAAGAATTTGGAAGAGGAACAAGAACTTGTTCTTGAATACTTTCGGGAGTTTCAATTGCATTTTCAAGGCCTTGTTCTGCAAGGGCGGATTCGTATTTTAATTGTTTTGGGGCATGTAAAAAAAGTTGATCTAAATTACGTTTAACAAGAATAAAAGCTTGTCCTGTTTCTCCTGGTTTAATAAGTATTGTACCACTATCTCTTATTTGTCGTAAGTTGCTATTTATTATTTCCAATTGATTAACTTTGTCTTTATAAGACATACAAGTATTAAGAGCAGTAAAACCATTCCAAAAAGAATTAGTTATTATTAAATAGGGTACCATTTGTATTGCAATAAAAGGGAAATTAATCATGCAACATATTTCGACACCGGAGCATATAATATTCATCATTAAAAAAAAAGCATTTTTAGATGAGCAACAGCAACTTCTACAAAAAAGTGAACATTTATTTGGTTTTATAATAGGTAAGTCAGATGCATTAAAAAAAACATTATAATCTTGTAAATCTAAGCAATTAACACTATCTATTTTTAGATATATTGATGAATTATTTTTTATATTAAAAATATATAAAATGGTATTATTCAAAAAATTTTCTAAAACGGCTGGTCGTCTCAATTTTTTTGTATCATTATTTTCTTCAATTAAATAATTATCAAAATAATCAACAAGATTTATTTTATTAAATAATTTACATGTAATTTTAGGATTAATTGTATCATCAGTTAAAATATTACAATCGTTTGTCTCAAAATTTATTTCAAGATGTTCACGATTTTGCATGCTTTTTAAATTTTTTAAACAAAAAAAATCAAACATTAAAATTATTATTAAAAATAACTTTTTCATAAATCCCCTCTCCCCTCTTAAAAAAAAATAATTTCTAATTTAAATTTAATGTAAGATTAGTAATATTTTCAAGAAAATACTTTTTTATTAAATTTTGATCGCATGTTTCAAATAATTGTTCACATAATTTTTCACATTGAAGCCAAATATTTTTAAGGTATCTTGCTTCGTTTTCATCAAGCTCAAATGTTCCACCATTATTGTTATGTAAACATATTTGAGCAGTTTCTGATGTTGCTTTTGTTATGCTATCAATAAGATTTTCAAAAGATATTTGTGCCCCATCGTTTACTCCTGGTTGACGTATTCCGGAATTGCGAAAATATCTAGTTTGATACATAAAGTTATAAACTGGTATACCGTTTTGTAAAGAAGAAACTCTTCTTAAGGGAAAAACTAGCTCATTGCCATTAATTTCATATACATAAATTATATTTGGATTGATTCTATTTAAAGTTTGACAATTTTGCATTGCAAAACTTTGGGAAGTAAAAATTAAAAAACTTAAAAGTAAAAATATTTTATAATGTTTCATAAAAACCTTTCTAGAAAATAAACTTAAATTATTGATTTTTGCGTATTAATTTCTATTTTTTTTAAAAAAAATAGAAATTAATAGAAGTTTATATAGGTTTTTTAATTTTTGAAGTAAAAGTTAATACTTTTAAAATAATTTTTAGTGATAAGTTTTATGCAGAACATTTTTTTATCAAATTTTGCCGTATTTGCTACTTGGATAGCACAAATATTATTTTTTGTGGGCTTAATTCCTCAAATATTGCTTAATTACAAATTAAAATCTACTTCTGGGCTAAGTGAATTATTACTAGTAGGTTATTTAAATGGTTATATCGCATATTTATATTATACATTTTGTTGTAATTTGCCTGCTGCATATAAAACAATTATCCCGATAGCAACAATTGCTATGCTTATAATGGTTTTTCAAAGATTTTATTATGTTCAAAAACTTGATAAAAAAAGTTATAAAATACTATTTTTTTATTTTTTGAATTTTTTATTTGCAATAAGCGTATTGCCATTAGCTATGAATTATAAAAATATTGTTGGTAGTTTTTTAGGCTGGATAATGGCGTTTATTTGGGCCACATATCAGATTCCACAAATATTTAAAATTTTTAAAAATAAAACAACTTTTGGATACAGTTTTTTACTTGTTTCTTTGATTGGAATTGGTGATTTAGTTGAATTGACCGGCGCATTAATATTAAATTTGCCAATGCCTACAATTTTAAATGCTTTACGTGGTTTTTTGATTTATTTAATATTTTGTTTACAATTTTGGATTTTTAAGAAAAAAAAATAAAAAATCAACAAAAAACTTCGTTTTTAATTAAGATTTGTATTTTTTAACGATAGATGTTAGCTTACTAGAACATGTTTTTTTATATTTAAAATCATATTGTTTACAATTATAGTAAACTAATTTTTCTCAAAAAATTAGTTTAATTGATTGCCTTTCAGGTCTTATTTTTTATAAAAAATAAAAATTAGTAGTAATTTACGATTCTTTTTTGTGAAAAAATAATTAAATTTTTTTGCCAAATACATTGAGGGTACTTTTATGATGAATAATTTAGTATCAAATTTTGCTGCATTGGCAATATGGGTAGCACAAATATTATTTTTTGCTGGTTTACTACCTCAAATAATACTTAATTATAAATTGAAATCTACAAAAGGTTTAAGCGAATTTTTATTGTTTGGTTATTTAAATGGAACAATAACATATTTATATTATATTTTTTGTTGCAATTTACCTTTTGCATATAAAGCTATCATGCCGATGGTTTTTTTAGCTGTAATAATAATGATTTTTCAGAGATTTTATTATTCAGAAATCTTTTTTGACAAAGAGTATAAGATTTTGTTTTTTTATATATTAAATATTTTAGTATATATATTTTTATTTAAATTTTTTATTCAATATCAATTATTTGGAATTATTTTGGGATGGATTACTGCTTTAATTTGGGGGATTTATCAATTGCCGCAGGTAATCAAGATATTTAAAGATAAAACAATAATAGGATTTAGTTTTTTATTGGCATTTTTGGTAGGTTTTGGAAATTTAATTGAATTTATTGCATCAATAAATTTAAGATTACCATTGCCAACAGCGTTAAATGCATTCCGTGGATTTTTAATTTTTTTAATATTTTGTCTACAATTTTGGATTTATAGAAATCCGTCTTCGCATTAAGCTATGACGCGACAGGTAATTATTTTATGTTAGATCGTAGTAAGTTGACTGCGCAACTAACGGGTTTGGCAGAAAAACTTTTTCCTGATTTAAAAGATACAAGTGACTTATCTCAAAAAATATGGAAGCAAATTTGTAATGATAAAAATTTTTTGCAAAAAGTTGAACAATCAAAATCTATTTTTTTAGTTCCAACTTGGCAGGGGAATTTGGGTGAAATTTTTAACATTAATTCCTGTATTAAAGAATATTCTGTATTATCTGTTGATGGTTCTCAAGTTTATCCGGACAGAAACTTTTCTGGTGCAAATTGTTTTTTGATAAATTTAGGTACATGTTTTTTAGAATATAGTAATAAAAGTAGTGTTAAATTTTTTACTGAACCAAAAATTTTTTTGCCGCAAGATTTTTTTAATATTCATGACAAAATCCAGTTCAGTCGCGAATTGGTTGATCTTTTGCGCGAGGGTTTAGAGTTGAAAAATATGCTTGATTTAGCTGTAAATTTTAAATTAAAAAAAGATTTTAAAGACATGCTTTGTTTTATTGATGGTAGTTTAATTTTTTGGTTTCTTGAAAGCAAGCAAAAAGAGGTTAAAGATCTTTTTTTAAATAAATATTTATATTATTTAGAACAGTGCTATAAAAATAACATTTTAAATGCAGGATTTATAAGTTTTCCTAAAAGCCGAGAATTAATTAATTTAATTAAATTAGGTTTGTGTGATTTTAAAAACTCTGATTGTATTCAATGCAAAAAGACGCAAAACACATTTGCCTGCAATCAAGTTGATGAATTAATAGATACTTCTATTTTAAGAACTTTTTTAAAAAAATTCTGTAGAACTACTATTTTTTATAGTCGATCAAAAATTGTAGATGATTATGACCAGCATTTAAAGCCATGTTTTTTTTATTTAAATATAGGCCCAGAAATAGTAAGAATAGAAATTCCATTTTGGATTGCGCAAAATTCTGATAAAATAGATTTGATTTGCAAGATTGCAATAGATCAGTGCACTAAAGGCGGTGGATATCCCGTAGTGTTGGCTGAGGCGCATGAGCAAGCTGTAGTTAAGGGGCCAGATAGAGATTTTTTTTATCATATGATACAAAAAATTGGTATTGAAAAGCATAAGAGATTTTATTTTTCACAAAAAAGTTTAAAGAAACGTGGAATGGGAATATAAAAATATGATAAATGGCAAAGACTTAAATTTATTTTTTCGGCAGCAAACCGTTTTTGATGATATTTCTTTTAATATAAATTTAGATCAAAAAATTGGATTAGTTGGTCGTAATGGTTCTGGCAAAACTACTTTATTAAAAGTTTTAGCTGGCCAACAAAATTTAGATTCAGGGACTCTATCTATTCAAAAAGATTGCACGCTTGCATATATGCCACAAGAAGTAGTTTTACTTTCTGATAAAAATATTTTACAAGAAGCATTTAGTGTTTTTGGGGAATTATTAGAATTCAAAGAAGAATCAGATAAACTAGAACAAGATTTAACTTGTCCTTTAGATATAGAGCGCTATGCTTTTTTGCAAGAAAAATTATCTGAATTTGATTATGCTGCAAAATTAATACAGACAAAAAAAATTTTATTAGGGCTGGGTTTTTTAGAACAAGATTTTGAAAATAAAGTTTGCGAGCTGAGTGTAGGTTGGAAGATGCGTCTTGTTTTGGGTAAACTTTTATTACAAGATGCAGATTTTTATTTATTCGATGAACCAACAAACCATTTGGATATAGTAGCAAAAGATTGGTTTTTAGATTTTTTAAAAAATGCCAGATTTGGTTTTATTTTAGTTTCTCATGATAGATATTTTTTAAATAATTTATGTGAATATATTTATGAATTATCTTTAGGTAAACTTAATGTTTATAGAGGTAATTACACAAAATATCTTGAGTTAAAAGAACAAAATAAGCTTTTACAAGAAAAGAAATTTGTAGAGCAACAAAAATATATAAAAAAACAAGAAGAGGTTATATCCAGATTTAAGGCCAAAGCTTCAAAAGCCAAAATGGCACAAAGTATGATGAAGTCTTTAGATAAGATTGAAAGAATTGAAATAGAACATGAACAAAAAACGGTTAATTTTAGTTTTCATGATATAAAACGTGCGGGTAAAGTTGTTCTTAAAGTTAAAAATTTAAGCAAAATTTTTGGCGATAAAGTAATTTTTAAAAATGTTAATTTTGAGATCGAACGAGGTCAAAAAGTTGCAGTTGTTGCACCCAACGGCATGGGTAAAACTACTTTATTCAATACTGTTATTGGCAAATTAAAGCCAGATTCAGGTAGTATAGAACTTGGTTATAATGTTGATTTAGCAATATTTGAACAAGATCAAAATAGGTCTTTAAATCTTGAAAATACAATTTTGCAAGAAGTAGAGAATTCTTGTACAACAAGCCAAACTCGCGCAAAAGTTCGTAGTTTTTTAGGGGGCTTTTTATTTTCAGGTGATTCTGTTGATAAAAAAATTAAAGTTTTAAGCGGCGGAGAAAAGAATCGTGTTGCCATGGTCAAAGTTTTGCTTCAAAATGCTAATTTTTTAATTTTAGACGAACCTACAAACCACTTGGATTTGCAATCAAAAGAGATTTTATTGAAAGCTTTAAGGCAATATAGCGGTACAATATTATTTGTTTCTCATGATAGAGATTTTTTAAATGAATTAGCAGACCATATTTTCGAGCTAACTCATGATGGTATATGTTCTTATGTTGGTAATTACGATGCTTTTTTATATCAAAAAGCTGAACAAGAAAAAAGTGATATCAATTTTTTTGATGACAAAAATATTGAAAATAAAAAACAAATAAAGAATATAAATGTTGGGCAAGATCTTGATAAAAAATTAGAAAAAAAACAGGATTATAAAACTAGAAAAAAAATGGCTAATCTTGAATCAAAGATAGCGCGTCTTGAAAAGGAAAAAAGTTTGGTTTATGTAAAATTGGGGCATGCTATTTATGGTACGCAAGAATATGACAATCTTAATTCTAGGGTACAAGATGTAGAACAAGCTCTTGAGGATTGTTATAAGTTATGGGAAGAGTTGGAGATATAATATTAAAAAATTTGTAAACTTCATACTAAGCCTTTCTTTGGTAATTAATAAAAAAAATAAAAAATAATATGCTAAATAAAATTTACAAGCAAACTATTTAGTTTTTATTTAAATATTTACAAATAGTTATTAAATAAATAAATAACAATAAAGTTTGGAGAAACGCAATAGTTTTTATGACAGTATTGTTATTTATTTAAAATTAATGATTAAATTTGTCCTGATTCTTCTAAAATTTCTGATAATCTTTTAGCTTTATTTCTTATGCTTTCAGCAATTTTAAATACTTCAGAAATTTTATCATTTGTTTCTGAATTCCTTTGTTGTGGAATTGGTTGTGCTGTGCTGTTTTGCCTAAAAAGTAGTGTTTTAGTTTCAACTACAAATTTACCTTTCATAGATTCCCAATTAGGATTATTTTCTTCAATATTTCTATCTTGGAATTTTATATTTATAGATGCTATATCCAAATTAACAAATTCTTTTACTCTTTGAATTATTTTTTGTTTTACGTTTTCAAGAGTCTCTGAAGTATTAATTTTTGCCCATAAGTTTACTATTTTTTGTTGTGTGGAAGGATTTATTAAATCAAAAATAATCCGCTGAGTTTCTTCTTCTGTTTCTTCATGCGGAAAAAACTCTTCTTCTTCAAAGTACATTGCCATAACTTTTGTTTGTGACATAAAAATAAATATAGCAAGTAAGCTATATTTTAAAAATTTTGCAAACTTCATACTAACCTTTTCTTTGTTTATTAAGTTAAAATGAAAAAGTAATGTGCTATATAAAATTTATAAATAAACTATTTAATCTTTATTCAAACAATTACAAATAATTATTAAATAAACAATAGCAGTCTTCTTTGGAGAAACGCAATAGTTTTTTATGACCGTATTGTTATTTATTTAAAATCAATTTGGATTCCTAACCAATCGTTCCATACATTTCTAATTTTTGAGAATTTGTATTTTGCCTTTTTATTCTGTTAAATAAATTAAAAATATCAAAAATTATCAAATCCGGCTTCCCTGCAAAATTTTCAATGATTACTTTTTTACCAGAATCCAATTTATGATTAATAAAATTTTCTAAAAAGTAATTAAAATAAAAGGATTGTTTTCTATAATCATAACTATGTGGATAATTTTGTGGAATATGTATTGGAAATACTAAAACTTTTAAATTAGTTTGTTTGTAGGCATATTCTTCAACGGCCTCTTCAGGATCACTTATTTTTTGTCAATTCGTTTCGATTGATTTGTAGCCAAGGTGTTGATGCTGCATTATCAAAAGAAGTTTATTTTGATGAAATAATAACTTGTGACCAGTTGTTTGATCCAAGAAATTGGTAAAAATTTTAAATTTTTTTATTAAAATTTTTACAAAAAATAAAAAAATAAAAAAATAAACATTAAACATTAGACATTAAATCTAATTAACAAGCAATCACCATCTTGGACTATATACTCTTTGCCTTCAGTTTTAATTTTACCAAGCGTTTTTAGTTTGCTTTCGCTTCCTGCTACAAAAAGATCTTGGCAATTATAAACTTCAGCACAAATAAAACCTCGTTCTATGTCAGAATGAATTGTGCCTGCTGCTTGAGGAACCTTTGTATTTTCAGGAATAGACCAAGCATGAATTTCTTTTGGTCCACAAGTAAAAAAAGTTATTAAGTCTAAATTTGTATAAGCTTTTTTTATAATTTCATCAAGGCCACTTTGCTCAATTTTAAGTTCTTTGAACATTTCTTCGCGTTCTTCATCTGATAATTGAGCTAATTCGTTCTCTATTTTTGCACTTACAGGTATAACTTTTTCTGATCCAAATTTTTCTAATAAAATATTATAAAATTTATTATTTTTATATTTTTGTTCAGAAAAATCATCTTCAGATAAATTAGCAATAATTAAGAAGTTTTTAGATGATAATAATGGTACCGTTTTGATATCTTGAACCAAATATTTTTTTGAAATTTCTTGAATTTTTTCTACATTACCCTGTTGCATAGCTGCTTTTAATTCTATAACTAGGTTTTTTTCATTTTCAAGTTCTGCAATTTGATGGCTAGTTAAATTTTTATTTTTTGCACCTTTTAAAAGCGCATTAAGTTTTTCTTCTCTTTTTTCTATAGAATCTAAATCTTTTAAAATAAGTTCAGCCCAGATAACTTCAAGATCTTCAAGTGGGTCAATTTTGTTATGAACATGTGTAATGTTGCTATCTTCAAAACATCTGACTATATGCAAAATTAAATCTACATTCATGACGTGACTCAAAAATTGATTTCCAAGTCCTTCACCTTGAGCAGCACCTTTTACAAGACCTGCAATATCTACAAATTGGACAGTTGTAGGTATTATTTTTCCAGAATTAAAAATTGCCTTTAATTTTTCACTTCTTTGGTCAGGGACATTTGTTATGGCAATATTGGGGTCGACTGTGCAAAATGGGTAATTTTGCGCAGGGATGCTAGATTTTGTTAATGCATTAAAAAGTGTAGATTTTCCTACGTTTGGTAAACCGACTAAACCGGCTTGAATTGCCATAAAAACTCCTATAAAAACATAATTTTTAAAAAATTTAGATATATAGTTTAAGTTTTTTTGCATTAAATGCCAAATTTTCTAAAAAATTGCAAATAGGAAACAATTAAAAATTGTGTGGGACATAATTTTGCGAAGTTTTGTTTTACAAAACTAGTGCATCGCACTATGCTAATAAATGCAAGTTTTGTGTTTAATTAGCATATTTTTTTGATATAAAAAATTTTAATTTTATTTAATTTATTATGATAAATTTATTTATAAAAACATATGGTTGCCAAGCCAATGTCGCAGATTCGCAAAGTGTAGAAAATTATCTTGTAAGTCTTGGTGGTGTACAAGTAGTAGATAAAGAAGAATTAGCTGATCTAATTTTGATAAATACTTGTGCAATCAGGGAGAAGGCCGAACAGCGGGTTTTTTCTTACATAGGTGAATTGGCAGAATTTAAAAAAAATAAATCTTATTTAAATATTGGTGTAATTGGTTGCATGGCCAGCTATTTAAAAAAAGAGATTCTGACAAGATTTGATAATGTTAGTTTTGTTTTTGGTGCAAAAGATGATTTAAATATTTTAAAAGAATATTTGCATGATTTGATTGTAAAGCTTGAAACTATCAAAGAAGTTTATGAACATAATAATATTTTTGAACAAGATAATAAAATTAAATTTGAATTAAAAAAAATTAAGCGAATTATAAATTCAAAAAATATTATAAATAAAAATAAAAATTTATCAGACTTGGCTCTTGGGGGCATTAAAAATAAATTTCTTGAACTAAAACAATCTTTTATAAATATCATGACCGGTTGTAATAATTATTGCAGCTATTGTATTGTGCCTTTTACAAGGGGTAGAGAAAAAAGTTATCCAAGTAATATTTTGCTTGATAGAATTAAAAAAGATTTAGATCTTGGCGTAAAAGAAATAACGTTACTTGGTCAAAATGTAAATTCATATAAAGATCCTATTACAAATAATGGTTTTGAATGGTTGATGGAGCAAGTTGCAAAATTAAATGGTGATTTTTGGGTTAGATTTGTAAGTTCACATCCAAAAGATATGACCATTGATCTTTTGCATGTCATGGCCAATTATTCAGATAAATTATGTGCATATGTACACTTCCCTTTACAGTCGGGTTCTAATAAAATTTTGCAGTCTATGAACAGAACTTACACTATAGAAAAATATATGGAGCAAATAGATTGGATAAGAAAGATTTTGCCTCAAGCAACTATTACTACAGATATCATTGTTGGCTTTCCCGGAGAGACTGAACAAGATTATTTGATGACAAGAAAAATAATAGAACAAGTTAGATATGATTTAGTTTATTCTTTTATTTACTCTCCAAGAAAATATACAAAGGCATCTTTAATGGAGGATAATTGTCCTATTGAAGAAAAAAATAGGAGATTGCAGGAATTGCAAACAAGACAAATGGAGATATGTTTTGAAAATAATTTATTAACTGTTGGTAAGACTTTTAAAACTTTAGTTGAAAAACGTTTAACAAATGGTAAACTCTTAACAAGAACTGCGGGAAATCTTAGGGTCTTGTATGATGGCAACGATGATTTGATAGGAAATTTTGTAAATCTTAAGATTCAAAGTGCTGGACGAGCAAATTTAGTAGGTTCTTTGATAAAATAAATTAATTTTATGTGGCGGCATAGCCAAGTGGTAAGGCAGTGGTCTGCAAAACCGCGATCCCCGGTTCAATTCCGGGTGCCGCCTCCAAAAAAGAAAATATTATATTTTTTAAAAAATC
Source organism: Candidatus Babeliales bacterium (assembly GCA_021735465.1). Lineage (GTDB taxonomy): Bacteria > Babelota > Babeliae > Babelales > UASB340 > JAIPGX01. The sequence continues at coordinate 17,384 of JAIPGX010000011.1, forward strand.
TATTTGTATTTATTAAAAAAATAAGTGATAATATTTTCATCTTAAAAAATTTGAAATTTTTAATGGAATGCCGGGGTGGCGGAATTGGTAGACGCAAGGGACTTAAAATCCCTCGGGCTTTTGCCTGTGCCGGTTCGAGTCCGGCCCTCGGCACCATTAAATTTTTATTTTTTATTTAAAAAAAATTAAAATTTACGTTTTTAATGAATGTAACTTGACAAATTTTTTTTGATGCTCAATCATCAAAAAGATGCCTACTTTTGTGTTTGTGTTTTTGTGTGTAAAATCTTGTAAATTACGAATTAAATGAGAAATCTCAAGTTAAGGAGACTTAATATGAATAAAGCGGCTTTGATTGAGCAGATGGCAAAAGATACAAAATTGCCTAAGACTGCATGCAAAAGTGCGCTGGAAT